>WLIH01000019.1 GCA_009702305.1 Actinomycetota bacterium
CCGGCACCGCCGGCGCTCGGGCCGAGGTGGTCTAGATCGGCGATCGCCGCGCGGCGATCGCCGAGGCCGTGCGCCGCGCGCGGCCCGGCGACATCGTGCTGATCGCCGGCAAGGGCCACGAGACCGGCCAGGAGGTCGCCGGCACTGTGCATCCCTTCGACGACCGCGACGTCGCCCGCGACGCCCTCCGCGCCTCCCGCTGAGGCCGAGCCGGGCCGTCATGGTGGCCCGGCTCGACCGATGGGGGTGATGAATCCCACGACCACGGCGGGGCGTGGCCCCCGGGCGCCGGCCGTGCGGAACAATCCCCTCGGTGCCGCGTCCGGCGTACGCCGTGGGCGGGCGCCGTGCACGAGGACCGGCACCCGTCGGTACGAATCGGCACGAGTCGGGAGGCGAGGCGAGATGAGAGCGATCCTGCTGGGCGGGGGAGTGTCCCTGCTGATCTCGCTGCTCGGCACCCGGGTGGCGATCAAGAAGTTCACCCAGTGGGGCTACGGCCAGGAGATCCGCGACGACGGACCCACCAGCCACCACACCAAGCGGGGCACGCCGACCATGGGCGGCGTCGTGATCATCCTCGCCGCGGTGGTCGGATACTTCGCGGCCAAGCTGATCACCCAGACCGTGCCGACGGCGTCGGCGATGCTGCTGCTCTTCCTGTTCGTCGGCATGGGGCTGGTCGGCTTCCTCGACGACTTCATCAAGATCTACAAGCAGCGCAGCCTCGGTCTGCGAAGCAAGGCCAAGATGATCGGCCAGACCGTGGTCGGCCTCGTCTTCGGCGCGCTCGCGCTGAGCCCGATGCTCGAGGACGACCGCGGCCAAGCGCCGGCGTCGCACTCGATCTCCTTCATCCGCGACTTCGACAGCTTCGTGCTGCCCACGGTCGTGGTGCTGCTGCTGATCTGGCTGGTGGTGACCGCCACCTCCAACGCGGTCAACCTCGCCGACGGCCTCGACGGCCTCGCGACCGGCAGCTGCATCCTGGTCTTCGGCGCCTACACGATCGTCAACATCTGGCAGAACAACCAGTGGTGCGGCCAGAGCGACATCACCTACGGCAAGTGCTACGAGGTGCGCGACCCACTCGACCTGGCGATCATCGCCGCCGCCATCACCGGCGCGTGCTTCGGGTTCTTGTGGTGGAACGCCTCGCCCGCCCAGATCTTCATGGGCGACACCGGCTCACTGGCCCTCGGTGGTGCGCTGGCCGGGCTCGCCATCCTGACCCGCACCGAGCTGCTCCTGATCGTCATCGGCGGCATCTTCGTCGTCGAGACGCTCTCGGTCATGATGCAGGTCAGCTGGTTCAAGGCGACCAAGCGCTTCACCGGCACCGGCCGGCGGATCTTCCGGATCGCCCCGATCCACCACCACTTCGAGATGCTCGGGTGGGAGCAGGTCACCGTCGTGATCCGCTTCTGGATCATCACCGGACTCTGCGTCGCCGGTGGTCTGGGCATCTTCTACGCCGAGTGGGTCGCGGGCACGTGACGGCCGTGGACGACTTCGACCGCACCAGCCCTTGGGAGAGCGTGCGGGCGGTGGTGGCGGGCTTCGGCGTGTCCGGCTTCGCGGCGGCCGACAACCTGACCCACCTCGGCGCGCGCGTCACGGCCCTCGACGAGTCGTCGAGCGGCAAGGAGGAGAAGGCCGAGCTGCTCGAGGTGCTCGGCGCGACCGTCCGCCTCGGCGAGGGCGCGACCGCGACGCTCCCAGACGAGGTCGACGTCGTCGTCACCAGCCCCGGGTGGCGCCCGGACTCGGCGCTGCTCGCGCAGGCGCGCGCCCGCGGCATCCCCGTCTGGGGCGAGGTCGAGCTGGCGTGGCGCCTGCGCGATCCGGCTCACCCCGTGCCGTGGCTCGCGGTGACGGGCACCAACGGCAAGACCACCACCGTGCAGATGCTGGACTCGATCCTGCGCGCCGCCGGCCTGCGCTCGGTGCCGGTCGGCAACGTCGGGCTGCCGATCGTCGAGGCGGTCATGGACCCCACGCCGTACGACGTCCTGGCCGTGGAGCTCTCCAGCTTCCAGCTGCACTACACGAGCTCGATGAGCGCCCAGGCCGCCGCGGTGCTCAACGTCGCCGAGGACCACCTGGACTGGTATCCCTCGATGGCGGAGTACGCCGCCGACAAGGGCCGCATCTACGAGCAGGTGCAGCGGGCCTGCATCTACAACGTCGCCGACCCGGCGACGGAGGCGCTGGTGCGCGAGGCCGACGTCGTCGACGGCGCTCGCGCGGTCGGGTTCACCCTGGGCATGCCGTCGGTCGGGATGCTCGGCGTCGTCGAGGACATCCTGGTCGACCGGGCCTTCATCGAGGAGCGTCAGTCGAGCGCTGCCGAGCTCTGCACGATCTCCGACCTGGCCACCGACGCACCCCACTTCGTCGCCAACGCGTTGGCCGCGGCGGCGCTCGCCCGCGCGCACGGCGTCTCCCAGCAGGCGGTGCGCGACGGGCTGCGCGCCTTCCGCCCCGACGGCCACCGGATCGCGGTGGTCGGTGAGCGCGACGGCGTGCGCTGGGTCGACGACTCCAAGGCCACCAACCCGCACGCCGCCCTGGCCTCGCTGCAGGCCTACGACTCCGTCGTGTGGGTGGCCGGCGGCCTGGCCAAGGGTGCGCGCTTCGACGACCTGGTCGAGACCGTCCGCGACCGGTTGCGCGCCGCGGTGCTGATCGGCCGCGACGCCCACGTCGTCGCCGAGGCTCTTGCGCGACACGCACCGGATGTCCGCGTCATCACGCTCGGGTCCCCTGAGACTGGTGTGACTGATGGTGAAGATGATCCGATGACCTGGGTCGTGGCAACCGCAGCCGAGCTCGCCCAGCCGGGCGACACCGTGCTGCTGGCGCCGGGATGCGCGTCGATGGACATGTTCGCCAACTACGCAGCACGAGGTGACGCCTTCGCCGCCGCCGTGCGCGCCAGGATCGGCTGACACGACGCACGGAAGGCCAGGGGACCCCCAGCGATGACCACCGCGAACCCCGAGGACACCCAGATCCTGGCCCCGCCGCCGCGCCCCGGCACGCTGCGCAGCGGTCTGCTCGCCCTGCGCGACGCGCTCGACCGGCCGCTGACGGCCTACTACCTGCTGCTCGGCGCGTCCGCGCTGCTGCTCACCATCGGCCTGATCATGGTGCTGAGCGCCTCGAGCGTGTACTCCTATGAGACCCACGACGGCGACTCGTACGCCGTCGTGAAGCGTCAGCTGATGTGGGTGCTGCTCGGCCTGCCGTTCGCGTGGATCGCCAGCCGGATGCCGCTGCGCCTGCTGCGCGCCCTGGCCTACCCCGGCTACATCCTCTCGCTGACGCTGCTGCTGCTGACCGCCTTCATCGGCGTCCGGATCAACGGCAACCAGAACTGGCTGGCGCTCGGCCCGCTGCAGATCCAGCCGTCCGAGATCGCCAAGCTCGCGCTGATCGTCTGGGCCGCCCACATCTATGCCAACAAGGAGCGTCGCCTCGACAGCCTCCACCACATGCTGGTGCCGGTGGTGCCGGGGCTGCTGCTGGCCACCCTGCTCGTCGTCGTCGGCCACGACCTCGGCACGGCCCTGGTCTTCGCCGCGATCATGGCCGGGCTGCTGTGGGTGGTCGGCGTGCCGGGACGGATCTTCGGCTTCCTGATCCTGGTGGTGAGCGTGTTGGCCTTCGGCATGGCCACCCTCGACCAGGAGCGCGTCGACCGGCTCACCAACTTCGTCGACCCGTTCAAGGACTTCCACGACGCCGGCTGGCAGCCGGCCCACGGGCTCTACGCCCTCTCGACCGGCGGCTGGTTCGGCCAGGGCATCGGTGCCTCGCAGCAGAAGTGGGGCCAGCTCCCCGAGGCTCACACCGACTTCATCTTCGCCGTCCTCGGCGAGGAGCTCGGCCTGGTCGGCACGCTGCTGGTCATCGGTCTCTTCCTCACGATCGCCTACGCCGCCCTGCGCATCGCACGTCAGAGCGCCGACCCGTTCGTGCGCTACGCGTCGTTCGGCATCGTGGTGTGGCTGATCGGTCAGATGATCATCAACGTCGGCATGGTGCTCGCCCTGCTGCCGGTCGTCGGCATCCCGCTGCCGCTGGTCTCCTACGGCGGCTCGGCGCTGATGCCGTCGCTGGTCGCGCTCGGGCTGCTGATCGGCTTCGCCCGTCGAGAGCCGGAGGCCGCCCGCGCGCTGGCCCAGCGCAAGAAGGCCCGCTCCGCCGGGCTCGCGGCCGGCCGCATCTGACACGCTGAGCCCGATGCGCGTCCTCCTCGCCGGCGGTGGCACCGCCGGACACACCTCGCCCCTGCTCGCGACCGCCGATGCCCTGCGCCGGCTGGTCCCGGACGTCGAGATCACCTGCCTCGGCACGCCCCGCGGACTGGAGAACACCGTCGTGCCGGCCGCGGGCTATCCCCTCGAGCTCGTGTCACCGGTGCCGATGCCTCGCAAGCCGGGGCCCGACCTGGCGCGCTTCCCCGCGCGGCTGCGCGGGTCCGTGCGCGAGACGGTGGCGGTGCTCGACCGGATCGCGCCCGACGTCGTCGTCGGCTACGGCGGCTACGTCTCCATCCCCGCCTACCTCGCCGCCCGTCGCCGGGTGCCGATCGTGGTCCACGAGCAGAACGCCGTGCCCGGTCTGGCCAACAAGGTCGGCGCCCGCATCGCCGCACGCCGGGGCGGCCGTGTCGCGGTCAGCTTCCCCGACACCGAGCTGCCGGGTGCGGAGTACGTCGGCCTCCCGATCCGCCGGATGATCTCCACCCTCGACCGCGTGGCCAGCCGCGCCGAGGCCCGCGCCTACTTCGGGCTCGACCCGGACCTGCCGACCCTGGTGGTGACCGGGGGCTCGCAGGGTGCCCGTCGCCTCAACCAGTCGATCTCCGCCGCCTCGGCCGCACTCGGCGCCGCGGGAGTGCAGGTGCTGCACGTCGTCGGGCCGCAGGGCGAGGCCACCCCGGTCGAGAGCGGCACGCCGTACGTCGTCGTGCACTACGTCGACCGGATGGATCTCGCGCTCGCGGCCGCCGACCTGATGGTCTGCCGTGCCGGGGCGTCCAGCGTCACCGAGGCCGCCGCCGTCGGCGTGCCCGCGATCTTCGTGCCGCTGCCCATCGGCAACGGCGAGCAGCCGGCCAACGCCCGCCCCGTGGTCGAGGCGGGCGGGGCGATCCTGGTCGCCGACGCCGACTTCACCAGCGACTGGGTCGCCTCGACCGTGCCCGCGCTGGCCACGGACCCGCACCGCCTGGCGGCGATGTCGGCGGCGGCCTCCGGGCTGATCCGTCGCGACGCCGACGATGCGCTGGCCCGGATCATCGCCGAGGTCGCAGGAGCGGGCGCGTGAGGATCGAGGTCCCCGACGAGATCCTGGCGGCCGAGCAGCTCGGACGGGTCCACTTCGTCGGCATCGGGGGCGCCGGCCTCTCGGCGATCGCGCGGATCATGGCCGCGCGCGGGATCAGCGTCTCCGGCAGCGACGACCAGGACACGCCGTTCCTGCCGTCGCTGCGCGAGCTCGGGGTGACCTGCCATCTGGGCTACGCCGCCGAGCACCTCGGTCAGGCCGACACGGTCGTCGTCACCACGGCGGCGCGCGAGGACAATCCCGAGGTGCTCGAGGCGCGACGCCGCGGCCTGCGCGTGCTGCCCCGCAGTGCCGGCTTGGCCTCGGTGATGCTCGCGGAGCGGGTGCTGGCCGTCGCCGGCACGCACGGCAAGACCACCACCACCTCCCTGCTGACGGTCGCGCTGCTGGCCGCCGGTGCCGACCCGTCGTACGCCGTCGGGGGAGTGCTCTCGGCCACCGGGCGCAACGCCGACTCCGGCTCCGGCGGTCTCTTCGTCGCCGAGGCCGACGAGAGCGACGGCGCGTTCCTCGTCTACCGGCCCTACGCCGCCCTGGTCACCAACGTCGCCGCCGACCACCTCGACGTCTGGGGCACCCCGGAGGCGTACGCCGCCGCGTTCGACGAGTTCGCCAGCCACGTCGCGCCCGACGGCTTCCTCGTGTGCTGCGTCGACGACCCCGGGGCGGCCGCCCTGGCGACCGGTCAGGCCGCGCTCGGCCGCAGCGTCGTGCGGATCGGCACCGGCCCCGACGCCGACGTGCGGGCCGTCGACGTCGCCCTGGTCGGCACCACGTCGGCCTTCACCGTCGTCGACGGGGATCGTGAGCTCGGTCGGATCACGCTGCAGATCCCCGGCCACCACTACGTCCTCGACGCGCTCGCGGCCCTCGCCGTCGGTCTGCGTCTCGGGCTCGACTTCGCCGCCCTGCGCGCCGGGCTGGAGTCCTTCACGGGCACCCGTCGCCGGATGGAGCGCAAGGGCGAGGCCGGCGGGGTCCTGGTCTACGACTCCTACGCCCACCACCCCGCGGAGATCGCGGGCGACCTGCGAGCGGCTCGCGCGGTCGCGGGCAGCGGCCGTGTGGTCGTCGCCTTCCAGCCCCACCTGGTCTCCCGCACGCGGATCTTCGGCGCGGCGATGGGACAGGCTCTCGCTGCGGCCGACCAGGTCGTCGTGCTCGACGTCTACCTCGCCCGCGAGGAGGCCGACCCGGCCGTGACCGGAGCACTGGTCGCGCGCGCCGTGCCGCTGCCGGACGAGCAGGTCGCGTTCGTGCCCGACCTGGTCGACGTGGCGGCCGAGCTGGTCGCCCGCAGCCGGCCCGGCGACCTGGTGCTGACCCTGGGCGCCGGCAGCGTCACCGACGTCGGGCCGCAGGTGCTGGAGCTGCTCGGTGGCTGAGCGGCGCAGTGGGGTCGACCCGGCGACCGCCCGGAGCCGGCAGCGCTTCGCACGACGGCAGTGGGCACGCCGCTTCCTCACCCTGCGTCGGGTCGGTGCGGCGGTGCTGGCCGTGCTCGTGGTCGTGGCGCTGGTGTGGACCGTGTGGTTCTCCTCGCTGCTCGCCGTCGACGAGGTGAGCGTCGTCGGCACCCGGGACCTGAGCGTCGAGGAGGTCCGCGCGGCCGCGGCCGTCCCCGACGGTGAGCCGTTGGCGACCGTCGACCTCGCCGCCATCCGCACCCGGGTCGAGTCGCTGGCCGCGGTCCGCAGCGCCGATGTCACGCGCGCCTGGCCGCACGGCGTGCGGATCGAGATCGAGGAGCGGGTCGCGATCGCCGTCGTACGCATCGGGGGAGCGCTGCGCGGCATGGACGAGAGCGGTGTCGTCTTCCGCTCCTACGCCCACGCCCCGCCCGGCCTGCCCCGCGTCGACATCCTCGTCGGCACCACCGCCGAGGCGCTCTCGGAGTCGGCGCGCGTGATCGCAGCGCTGCCCGAGGACCTGGCCACGCGCGTCGACCACGTCGAGGTGCAGACGGTCGACGAGATCTCCCTGGTGCTGCGCGACGGGCGCACCGTCGTGTGGGGGAGTGCGGACGACTCCGCCGCGAAGGCCGAGGTGCTCGACGTGCTGCTCGGCCAGGAAGCCGAGGTCTACGACGTCTCGGTGCCGGGCCAGCCCACCACGCGCTGAGGTCCGAAGAAAGTTCGCCCGGGCGCTGTCGCTCGGGCGTGTCTGCGCGATCTCGCGACTCGCGGTGCCTACTGTCGTGACCACGGCGAGGTTGACATAACTATAACCCTCAGGTTGAGGGTCACAGTTCCTCGACACGCCGCTTCCCCAGACTTCGCAGCACACCCGACACCAGCGACACCGACAGCGAGAGGCGAGCCGCCGTGGCAGCAGCGCAGAACTACCTGGCCATCATCAAGGTCGTGGGCATCGGCGGCGGTGGCGTCAACGCCGTCAACCGGATGATCGAGGTCGGCCTCAAGGGCGTCGAGTTCATCGCGATCAACACCGACGCGCAGGCGCTCCTGATGAGCGACGCCGACGTCAAGCTCGACATCGGTCGCGAGCTCACCCGGGGCCTCGGCGCCGGCGCCAACCCCGACGTGGGCGGCCGTGCCGCCGAGGATCACGCCGACGAGATCGAAGAGGTCATCAAGGGCGCCGACATGGTGTTCGTGACCGCCGGCGAAGGCGGCGGCACCGGCACCGGCGGCGCACCGGTCGTGGCCCGGATCGCCCGCTCGCTCGGTGCGCTCACCATCGGCGTCGTTACCCGCCCGTTCGCGTTCGAGGGTCGCCGCCGCGCCAACTCCGCCGAGGAGGGCATCGCCGCGCTCCGCGAGGAGGTCGACACCCTCATCGTCATCCCCAACGACCGGCTGCTCTCGATCAGCGACCGCAACGTGTCGGTCCTCGACGCCTTCCGCCAGGCCGACCAGGTCCTGTGGCAGGGCGTCTCGGGCATCACCGACCTGATCACCACCCCGGGCCTGATCAACCTCGACTTCGCCGACGTGAAGTCCGTGATGGCCAACGCCGGCTCGGCCCTGATGGGCATCGGCTCGGCCCGCGGCGAGGACCGGTCTGTGGCTGCCGCCGAGATGGCCGTCTCCAGCCCGCTGCTCGAGGCGAGCATCGACGGAGCCCACGGCGTGCTGCTCTCCATCGCCGGTGGCTCGGACCTCGGACTCTTCGAGATCAACGAGGCTGCGGCGCTGGTCGCCCAGGCCGTGCACCCCGAGGCCAACATCATCTTCGGTGCCACGATCGACGACGCCCTCGGCGACGAGGTGCGGGTGACCGTCATCGCGGCCGGGTTCGACGGAGGCACGCCCAAGCGTCGCGACGAGGGCACGGTGCTGCGCCGCGAGCCCAAGGTGCAGCAGACCCAGGAGGAGACCCGCGCCGCGGCCGGCCTCCCGGTCCGCGACGAGCAGCGCGAGCCCGTCTCCGCCGGTGCCCGACCGGCGACCTCGGCCCAGCAGGTCACCGCGCCCCGGCCGGCGCCGCGGCAGGTGCAGTTCGACGACGACGACCTGGACGTGCCCGACTTCCTGAAGTGACGTGTACTTCCACCGCGCGTCTCTCGGCCCCGTCGACCTGGCCTTCACGGACAGGTTCGGCGGG
Source organism: Actinomycetota bacterium (assembly GCA_009702305.1). GTDB lineage: Bacteria > Actinomycetota > Actinomycetes > Propionibacteriales > Nocardioidaceae > Nocardioides. Next base: position 8,926 of record WLIH01000019.1, read on the forward strand.
GTCAGCCGCATGCCGTACGACGCCCTCAATCTCGCCCTCGGCGGAGGCGACGACCCCGAGCACTGTCGCACCAACGTGCGCCTGCTCCTCGACGACTTCGCGCCGGGCGACCGGCTGGCCGACCTGCACCAGGTGCACGGCTGCACGGTCGAGGTCGTCGACGCCGAGCCGGGGCAGCGCCCCGACGCCGATGCCCTGGTGAGCGCCAGCGCCGGCGTGGTGCTGATGGTCCGGGCCGCCGACTGCGTGCCGGTGCTGCTGGCCGACCAGACGGCCGGCGTCATCGGAGCCGCCCACTGCGGCCGGCCCGGCCTCGCGGCCGGCGTCGTGCCCGCCACGGTGGAGCGGATGCGCGAGCTGGGCGCCGAGCGGGTCGCTGCGTGGATCGGGCCCCACGTGTGCGGCTCCTGCTACGAGGTGCCGATCGAGCTGCGCGCCGAGGTCGGCGCGATCGTGCCGGCGGCCGTCGCGACGACATCGTGGGGCACGCCGTCCCTCGACCTGGGCGCCGGGGTGCACGCGCAGCTCGAGGCGCTCGGCGTCGAGGTCGTCGACGTGTCGGCCTGCACCAAGGAGCGCTCCGACCTCTACTCCTTCCGGCGCGACGGCGACGAGGCCGGCCGGCTCGCCGGCCTCATCCGGCGGCGGGCCGGATGAGTCTCGACCGCGCGGACCAGCTCGCCCGGCGGCTCGGCGAGGTGCGTGCACGCATCGCCCGGGCCTGCGCGGCCGCCGGCCGCGCCGACGACGTCACGCTGGTCGTGGTGACCAAGTACTTCCCTGCCTCCGACGTCCGGCTGCTCGCCGACCTCGGGGTGCGCGACGTGGGGGAGAACAGGCACCAGGAGGCCGAGGCCAAGGTCGCCGACTGCGCCGGCCTCGACCTGCGCTGGCACTTCATCGGCGCGCTGCAGAGCAACAAGGCGGCCGCGGTGGCGGCGTACGCCGACCTCGTCGAGTCGCTCGACCGGACCAAGCTGGTGGCGGCGCTGGATCGTGGTGCGAGCCAGCGCGGCCGACCGCTCGACGTCCTGCTCCAGGTGAGCCTGGATCCACCGGGCAGCGAGCACCGCGCCGGCGTCGACCCGGCAGACCTCGCCGCTCTGGCCGACGCGGTCGCCGCCACGTCGTCGCTGCGGCTGCGCGGGCTGATGGCGGTGGCGCCCCTGGGCGAGGAGCCGGCGGGGGCGTTCGCCCGGCTCGCGGAGATCCGCGCCGGGCTCGTGCTCCGGCACCCGCAGGCGACCTGGCTCTCGGCCGGCATGAGCGGCGACCTCGAGGAGGCCGTCGCCGCCGGCGCGACACACGTGCGCGTCGGGTCCGCAATCCTCGGATCGAGGCCTGCGGTCCAGTAGGTTCAGACCATCCAGCGGCGTCCCTGATCAGGGCGTCCATCTTCCGGAGGGCAACACTCATGAGCGGCGCGATGCGCAAGATCGGCGAGTACCTCGGCCTGCTCGAGGACACGGGTCGTTACGACGACTACGACGGCAGCGACGACTACACGCAGGAGACGCAGGCCGTCGCCACGACCCGTGCCGAGCGCCACCGTGAGGCCCGCCCTGCCCCCGTGTCCGACCTCGCCGAGCGCCGTCGTCCGGCCGCCGGCCCCACCGGAGTGGTTGCCGAGATGTCCCGTATCACCACGCTGCACCCCAGCACCTACAACGAGGCGCGCACCGTCGGCGAGAACTTCCGCGAGGGCACGCCGGTGATCATGAACCTCTCCGAGATGGACGACGCCGACGCCAAGCGCCTGGTCGACTTCGCGGCCGGTCTGGTCTTCGCGACCCGCGGCACGATCGAGCGGGTCACCAGCAAGGTGTTCCTGCTCTCTCCGCCCAACGTCACGGTCACCGCCGAGGACAAGGTCCGCATCGCCGAGGGCGGCTTCTTCAACCAGAGCTGACGCACCCGCGCAGCCGTCATTGCCGGACGTAGGGAAGACTGGTCCACGTGCTCGCCGGTTGGATCCTCTACTACGCCCTGACGGTCTTCTGGATCTTCTTGTGGGTCCGCTTCGTCGTGGACTGGGTGATGGTCTTCGCTCGCTCGTGGAGCCCACGTGGTCCGCTGCTCCTCCTGCTGGAGGCGGTCTACTCTGTGACCGACCCGCCGATCAAGGCGCTGCGCCGGTTGATCCCGCCGTTGCGCATCGGCAACTTCGCGCTCGACCTCAGCTTCCTGCTGGTCTTCGTCATCGTGTGGATCCTGCGCAGCGTCGTCGCCAGCACCCTGCTCTGAGCCGTGCGCCCCGCGGGGTGCCGGGTGCCGTCACACCGCATGTCACATGCGTCCCACCCATAGCGCTATTGTTCGACCCGACAGTTCGTGGCCGTCGTTGTCGACGGCCACGAAGTACGCAGACTGAGATTGGGTGAGGTCATGCCGCTGACGCCTGAGGACGTGAGCAACAAGCGCTTTACTCCTGTCCGGCTCCGTGAGGGCTACGACATGGGGGAGGTCGACCAGTTCCTCGACGAGGTGGAGGCCGAGCTCGCGCGGCTCACGAAGGAGAACGACGACCTGCGGGCCGCGCTCTCCTCGGCTCAGACCGGTGCTCCTGCCCCGGTCGAGGTCGCGGCTCCCGAGCCGACGCCGGTGGCTGCTGCTCCCGAGCCCACGCCCGTCGCGGCGCCGGTCGAGGCTGCTGCGCCGGTCGAGACGATCCGGGTCGAGACCGTGCCGCAGGCCTCCAACGCTGCCGCCCGCCTGCTCGAGATCGCGACGCGCAACGCCGACGAGCTCGTCGAGGACGCGAAGAACCAGGCCGACAAGATCGTGGGCGAGGCCCGCACCAAGGCCGAGCGCCTCGAGTCGGAGTCGAAGAGCAAGGCCGACCGCGTCGAGGCGGACGCGCGCACCCGCGCGCAAATGCTCGACTCGGAGACCTCCGAGCGTCGCCAGCAGATGTTCGGCGACCTCGAGCGCGATCGCGACAAGCTCAACGCCGAGGTCGAGAACCTCCGCTCCTTCGAGCGCGAGTACCGCTCGCGCCTGAAGAGCTACTTCGCCCAGCAGCTCGAGGCTCTCTCGGGTCAGGGCGAGGGCTCGGCCCAGGGTGAGGAGACCCCGGCGCCCAAGCGGCTCCGGTCGATCCTCGGCGAGGACGAGGCCTGATCCAGGCCCGCAACGCCAGCACGACGTACGACGAAGCCGGTCTCCCTGGGGGACCGGCTTCGTCGCGTCCCGGCCCGGTGCCGGCCGACATGCCGGGGACGGGTGAGGTTTGGAAGCGACTCGGCGAGCCGATACCCTCCGTGCACGTCGTGGGGCCCGCACGAGGGCGCCGGCCGAGGAAGGCTTGGTTCGATGGCTCGAGGCACCCGCACATCGCTGGCAGGGCAGGCGGCTTCTGCTGCCCGCCGCGTGATCTCCCGCCGCACGTCGGACGACAAGCCGGTCGCGAAGAAGGCTGCACCGGTCAAGAAGGCTGCACCGGTCAAGAAGGCTGCACCGGTCAAGAAGGCTGCACCGGTCAAGAAGGCTGCACCGG
>WLIH01000190.1 GCA_009702305.1 Actinomycetota bacterium
GGGCGGTCCGCGAGGGGGTCACCGAGATCGGCTCGTCACCGGAGCCGCGCACGACCAGCACGATCACGACGACGGCTGCGGCGACCAGGGCGGCGACGACCAGGAGCAGCAGGCCGGCGCTGCGTCCGGTCGCGGAGGGCTCGGCGAGCGGCAGCGGCGCGGGCGCGGCGACGCCGGGTCCGAGCCCCGAGAGCACCTGGGTGCGGTCGTCGACGACGGCCGCGGGCGCCACCACCGTGGCGGACGTCGGCAGGCCCCCGACCGGGCCCCCGACCGGGCCCACGACCGGGTCCGGACCCAGGCGTGCCGGGTCCCGCAGGGCCGCGGCGAAGGCCGCCGCGTCGGCGAAGCGGTCGGCCGGAGCCTTGGCCATCGCTCGGCGCACCACGCGCGCCAGGTCGGCCGGCACCTGGGCGGGCAGCTCGGGCACCGGCTGGTTGATGTGCGCGAGCGCCGTGGTGACCGGGCTGTCGGCCACGAACGGCCGCCGGCCCGCCAGGCACTCGAAGGCCACGCACCCCAGCGAGTAGACGTCGGAGGCGGCGGTAGCGGTGGTGCCGCGCGCCTGCTCGGGCGAGAGGTACTGCGGCGTGCCCATGACCTGGCCGGTCTGGGTCAGCCCGGCCTCGGTCGCCGCCCGAGCGATGCCGAAGTCGGTGATCTTGAGCTGGCGCTGCGCCGTCACGAGCAGGTTGGCCGGCTTGACGTCGCGGTGCACGATGCCGGCGGCGTGCGCAGCGGAGAGCGCGTCGGCGGCCTGGGCCATCAGATCCTGGGCCACGGCCGTGTCCATCGGCTCGCCGGCGCGCAGCAGCACCGACAGCGGCTGGCCCTCGACGAGCTCCATCACCAGGTAGGGACGCTGGGTGCCGTCGGCGGTGCGCGCCTCGCCGACGTCGTAGACCGCCGCGATGCCCGGGTGCTGCAGCGAGGCGGCGTGGCGGGCCTCGGACTCGAAGCGGGCCCGGAAGGCGGGGGCGTCGGCGTACTCGACCTTGAGCAGCTTGACCGCGACCTCGCGGTCGAGCGTCGTGTCGGTCGCGCGCCACACCTGCCCCATGCCTCCCGTCGCGATGAGGGAGTCGAGGCGGTAGCGCTGGTCGTCGTCGGCGTAGGACGCGGTCGGGTCGCTCACTTGATCACCGCTTCCATGATGGCCTTGGCGATGGGTCCGCCCAGCAGGCCGCCCGCGATGTCGTCGCGGATGATGCCGGGCGCCTTCTGGATCATGATGGCGACCGCGACCTGGGGGTCGTCGGCCGGCGCGAACGAGACGAACCACGCGTACGGCGGCACGTCGGGGTTGCCGCTCTGGGCGGTGCCGGTCTTGCCGGCCACCTCGATGCCGTCGATCGCGGCCGGGTTGGCAGTGCCGAAGTCGACGGTGTCGACCATCAGGTCGGTGAGCTGGCTGGCGGTGCTGGACGTGATCGCCTGCGAGAGCACCTCGGAGGGCGTGGCGTCGATGCGCTCGAACTCCGGCGACTGCACCTCGTCGACGAGGTAGGGACGCATCACCCGGCCGTCGTTGGCGATCCCGGCCGCGACCATCGCCATCTGCAGGGGGGTGGTGCGCACCTCGAACTGGCCGATGCCGGACTGGCCGGTCTGCGGCTCGTTGGCGTCCTCGGGGTAGTTCGAGCGGGCCTGCGGTGTGAGGTCGTCGAAGTAGTCCTGGCCGAAGCCGAACTTTGCCGCCTGCTCGGCCATCTTGTCGGCGCCGACCTCGATGGCCAGCCGCGCGAAGGTGGTGTTGCAGGAGTTCTCCAGCGCCTGGGAGAAGGGGATCCGGTCGCTGCCGCAGTCGCGGCCCTCGTTGTCGATCAGTCCGGACGAGCCGCTGGTGAGCGGCAGCTGGAAGGTCGGTCCGCCCGGGACGTCGTCGTCCTTGGTGTAGAGGCCGTTCTCGATGGCGGCCGCCGCGGTGACGATCTTGAACGTCGATCCCGGCGGCAGCGTGGTCTGGATCGCCCGGTTGAGCAGGGGCTCGGACTCGTCGGCCTCGAGCGCGTCGGCGGCGGCGTTGACGTCGCCGAGGTCGTGGGAGGCGAGCCGGTTGGGGTCGAATGTCGGCAGCGAGACCATCGCGAGCACCTTGCCGGTGCGCGGCTCGAGCGCGACGACCGCGCCCTGACCGGACGGCCCCACGACGCTGCGCAGGCCGTCGAAGGCCGCCTGCTGGGCGGCCGGGTCGATCGTGAGCTGGACGTTGCCGCCCTTGGACTCCTGGTTGCTCAGCAGGTCGACGAGCCGGTTGACGAACAGCCGGCCGTCGTTGCCGGCGAGCACGTCGTTCTCGGTCTGCTCGACGCGCTGCTGGCACGACGTGCACGAGCCCGACTGGGCGTTGTAGTAGTTGAACCAGCCGGTGATGTGGGCGTACATCAGGGGCTTGGCGTACTGACGCTGGAAGTCGTAGCGGTCGTCGGAGGGCACGCTCTCGGCGATCGGGTCGCGGCCGACCAGGATCGCGCCGCGCTCGCGGGAGAACGCCGCGTCGACGGCGCGCCGGTTGCGGGCGTCGTGGTCGAGGGAGTCGGCCCGGTAGTACTGCAGGTAGGTGACGTTGAGCATCAGCCCGAGGAAGAGCAGCAGGCAGAAGATCGAGATCGTGCGGATCGGCTTGTTCATAGCTTGATGACCTGGGTCGAGAGGACGTCGGCCTCGGCCTCGACGTCACCGGCGGAGAGGTCCGGCAGCGGGCGACGGGCCAGGTCGGAGACGCGCAGCAGCAGGGCGATGATCACCCAGTTGGCGACCAACGAGGACCCGCCGTAGGACAGGAACGGCGTGGTCAGGCCGGTCAGCGGGATCAGGCTGGTGACGCCGCCGATGACCACGAAGACCTGGACGGCGAAGATCGCGCCGAGCCCGGTGGCGAGCAGCTTGCCGAAGCCCTCGCGCGAGATGAGGGCGGCCCGCAGCGCGCGCTCGACGATCAGGCCGTAGAGCAGGAGCACGGCGATCAGGCCGGTCAGCCCGAGCTCCTCGCCGATGGCGGCGGTGATGAAGTCGGAGTTGGCGTAGGGCACCCGCTCGGGGGAGCCGCCGCCGAAGCCGCGGCCGATCAGGCCGCCCCAGGCCAGGCCGAACATGCCCTCGACCGGCTGGAAGGCCCGGTCGTCGGTGCCCTCGCCGTAGTGGGCGAAGGGGCTGAGCCAGATGTCGAAGCGCACCCGGACGTGGCCGAAGAGGTAGTAGCCCAGCCCGGCGCCGGCGGTGAAGAGGGCGGCGCCGACGACCAGCCACCCGGGCCGCTCGGTCGAGACGTAGAGCATCACCAGGAAGAGGCCGAAGAAGAGCAGGCTCGAGCCGAGGTCCTTCTGGAAGACCAGGACGCCGAGGCTGATCAGCCACATGCCGAGGATCGGCCCGAGGTCGCGTCCGCGCGGCAGGTCGACGAAGACGACGCGGCGACCTGCGAGCGCGAGGGCGTCGCGGTGCAGCACGAGGTAGCCGGCGAAGGCGACGACCAGCAGCACCTTGGCGACCTCGCCGGGCTGGAAGCTGAACGGTCCGACGCCGATCCAGATGCGCGCGCCGTTGATGGTCTTGCCGAGGCCGGGCACGAGGGGCAGCAGCAGCAGCACGATCGCGCCCAGGCCGCTGGTGTAGGTGAAGCGGGTCAGGATCCGGTGGTCGCGCAGCACCACCAGGGTGATCACGAAGAGCAGCACCCCGAGCGTCATCCACGTCAGCTGCTGGCGCGCGAACGTGTCGCCGGTGGCCAGGTCGAGGCGGTGGATGACCGCGAGGCCGAGGCCGTTGAGGGCCGCGACGACCGGCAGCAGCACCGGGTCGGCGTACGGCGCCACGACGCGCACGACGAGGTGCGCGGCGAGCACGAGCGCGGTCAGCCAGCCGCCGTAGCCGACGATGTCGGCCGGCACGTGACCCTCGACCCCGATGCCGACGGCGGCGTAGGCACCTACCCCGACCGCCAGCGCGAGGATGAGCAGGAACAGCTCCGCGCCGCGGCGACGACGGTGCACGAAGCCCATCAGCGCCCCGGGCTGACTGGCCCTGGTCTGGCTCACGACTCAGCCCGCCGAGCCCTGCTGGGCGAGCAGGCTGTCGATGATGGCGCGGGCGTCGTCGAGGTCGTCGGCCGAGAGCCCGTCTCGGACCTGCTGCGCGTCGTAGGAGGCGAGATCGTCGAGCGCGACGTCGGTGGTCTCGTAGGGATGCGACAGCGTGATGCCGGGCAGGTCGGTGTTGACCCCGCGGAAGATGGTGACGACGCCGTCCTGCTCGCCGACGTAGTACTGCGTCTGGCTCCACGACCAGGCGACGGCCGCAGCCATCCAGACGACCCCGACCACCGCGACGCCGACGAGAGCGGCTCGTACGCCGAGGAAGCGCGCCGGGGCACGGGGCGCGTAGCGGACCTGCTCCGGGTCGATCGGATCGCTGGAGATGGCATGGGCCGGCAGGTCGGCGAGGTCGGCCTGGATCGGCTCGATCTCGCCGGTGTCGCCGCTGCGGTGGCCGCGGAAGAGCGTGCTGCTGCGGGTGCCGCGCGGCTGGCGGCGCCGCATCTCCGCCGCCGCGCCGACGAGCATCGGCTCGAGGTCGGCGAGCTCGTCGGCGCGAGCGGCCGCGGCCTCCTCGTCGAGCACGTCGGCGACGATGCAGGTGACGTTGTCGGAGCTGCCGGCCTCCAGGCTCGCACGCACCAGCTCGACCGCTGCGAAGTCGGGGGTGCCGGTGGTGAGGATGTCGGTCAGCCGGTCGTCGTCGAGCACGCCGGAGGCGCCGTCGCTGCACAGGAAGAGCCGGTCGCCCGCGGCCAGGTCGAGCAGGAAGAGGTCGGGGTCGGCCTCGTGGCGTCCGTCGAGCGCCTTGAGGATGACGTTGCGGTGCGGGTGGACCCGGGCCTCGGCCTCGTTGATCCGACCTTCGTCGATCAGGCTCTGCACGAAGGTGTGGTCGGTGGTGATCTGGCGGATCCGACCCTCGCGCAGCAGGTAGGCGCGGCTGTCGCCGATGTGGCCGACCCCGATCCGCTCGCCGTCGAAGAGGGCCAGCGTCGCCGTCGTGCTGGTGCCGTTGAGTGCGGGGTCCTCGTCGACGAGCTCGGCGATCCGGTCGTCGGCACGGTGCAGGGCGCCGGCCACCTGGGCCAGCAGGTCCTGCGGGTCGTCGCTGGCGACCGGGCGCTCGTCGAGGCGACGCAGCTGCTGCACCGCGGTGCTGCTCGCGATGTCGCCGCGCGCCGCACCACCGACGCCGTCGCAGACACCGAGGAACCAGGGCCCGGCGTAGCCCGAGTCCTGGTTGTCCTTGCGCACCCGACCGACGTCGGAGATGGCGCTGAAGTGCAGGCGCAGCATCAGGGTGCGATCGCTTCCGCTGTCACTTGCGCAGCTCCAGGATGGTCTTGCCGATCCGGACCTGGGTGCCGAGCGTGATCGTGGTCGGCTGGGTCAGCCGGACGCTGCCGATGTAGGTGCCGTTGGTCGAGCCGAGGTCCTCGACGAACCACTGGTCCCCCGAGGCTGCGATGCGCGCGTGCCGGGTCGAGACGTAGTCGTCGTCGAGACGGATGGCGGCGTCGTTGCCCCGCCCGATCAGCACCGGGGCCAGCTCGAGGTCGGCCCGCTCGCCGGCGTTGGCGCCCTCGACGACCAGGACGTGGCTGGGCGAGCCGCGGCGCTTCGGCGCGGGCTTGGCCGGCTTGCGCTCCTTGCCGCGCGGCTGGGGTGAGCGCGCCGCCTCGGGCACCCGCGCACCGAACATGTCCGAGCGCACCACCGAGATCGCCGAGAGCACGAAGATCCACAAGATGGCCAGGTAGGCGATCCGGATGAGGAACAGGGTCAGCTCAGACATCGACCTGCTCCTCGACCACGCGCACGGTCATCGTGGTGTTGCCGATCTTGACCTCGCTGCCGTCGTCGAGCACGGCGCTGCCCATCTTCTGGCCGTTGACCA
>WLIH01000191.1 GCA_009702305.1 Actinomycetota bacterium
ACCGCCTCGACGGCGAGGTACTCCAGGAAGAGCGAGCCACCATGGTTGGTGAGGAACGCCGTGTCGGCCGCATCGCGACCCGTGGCGACGCGCACCAGGGACGACCGCGGCGCGAGCAGGGTCGGGTCGACGACACGCCAGACCCCGTCGACGATCGCCTCCGGCACGGCGTGGAAGTCCATCGGGAACAGTCCTGGCGCGTAGACGCTCGCGACGCGTGCAGGCACTCCGCAGGCGCGCAGCAGGGCGACGGTGAGGTGGGCGTAGTCACGGCACACCCCGCGGCGGGCGAGCAGCGTCTCGACGGCGCCATCGGTCGGGCCACTGGACCCGGCGACGTACTCGAGAGCGTCACCGACCCATGAGGACACGCCCTGGAGCAGCTGCACCGGGTCGGTGATCCCACGGAACTCCGCCGCCGCGAAGCCTGCCAGCCGGTCGGACTCGCAGTAGCGGCTGGGCCGGGTGTGCAGCACGGCGTCCAGCGGCTCGACCGGCACCGGCTCGACCGAGATCGGCACGGTCGCGTCGTAGCGGACCTCGAGCCGACCGCCGTCAGTGCGCACGAGGTGCTGGCGGGTGCCGACGGCGCCGACCACCTCCTCGACCTCGACCGGACTGCCGTCGACGGTGACGGTGAGGGTCTCGACCGGCCGATGCTGCGTCGCCACGGCGATCTGGAGCTCCAGGGTGGCCGATCCGTCGACCCAATAGACGAGGTGCGATCCGAGCGACTTCTGCACGCCGACGTGTCTCCCTCGATGGTGCCGCGCGTCAGCGCATGAAGCCCAGGTGCAGATGTCCCACGCCCGGGAAGACCTCACTCGCGTCGATCGACGGGAAGCGGGCCCGCAAGATCTCCGCCAGCACCAGACGGTAGTCGGTCGTGACGGCGAGGTCTCCCTCGACCTGCGTGCCCGTCGCGAGTGTCGGCCACCGGGAGTGGTAGCGGCCGCCCCGCACCCCGGCGCCGGCCACGAGGACGGCGTTGCCGTAGCCGTGGTCGAGGCCGGCCGCGCCGTTCTCGTCGAGACGCCGGCCGAACTCGCTGAGGGTCACCAGGGTGACCCGGTCGCCGTCGGCTCCGAGGTCGGTGAAGAACGCAGCGACTGCCGACGCCAGGTCGGAGACCCGGGAGGTGAGCAACGCGCGCAGGTTGTTGTGGTGGTCCCAGCCGCCGGAGTCGACGGTGATGGCCCGCACCCCCAGGCCGGAGCGGATGAGGGCGGCCGACTCGCGCAGCGCCTGACCCAGCGCACTCGCCGGGTAGGCAGCGCCGTGGGCGGCTCCCTTGGCGGCCTCCGCGCTGAAGACCTTGCCGTTGGCGTCGAGCTCGAGCGCCCGTCGACCGGCCTCGTGGGCGGGACCGACCCCTGCGGCGTACATCTCGCTCAGACCGGCGCGCAGCGCGGGACCGTACTCGGTGTCGGCGTAGGGGGTCGTGAGCGCGGTGGAGTTGGCCAGGGCGAGGGTGGGCGCGGGGCCGACGAGCGAGGTGGGGATGACGTTGGACCCGAGCTGGACCCCCTCGAAGATGCCGGCCTCGTCGCCGAGGGCTCCGACCACGCGGTTGAGCCAGCCCAGTCGCAGGGCGCTCCCGGGCGCGGCGTCCTCGATCTCCTCCATCGCAGCGAAGTGGGACCGGTTCGGTGCTGGCAACCCGACGGCGTGCAGCGCAGCGAGCCGGCCGGAGGTCCACATCGGTGACAACGGCGCGAAGGCAGGATGCAGGCCGAACACCTGATCGGCGTGCAGGAGCTCGCTCTTGGCGATCGCGATCGTGGGCCGTGCCGCGTAGTAGGCCGGTTCGCCGTGGGGGACGACCAGCGACATGCCGTCGGCTCCGCCGCGTTGCGAGAGCACGACCAGGACGTTGCCGCCCGGCTCGGCGCCGAACACGCTGGACGTCGTCACATCGCCGATCAGGCTCGTCGCCACGCCGGCGGCGCCGGCGACGGCAGCGCCGCGCAGCACCGACCGCCGGCTGAGGGCGTAGTCGGAGCAACCGCAGTCGGCGGGGTCGAGGGGAGCGCTCATCGCTGGAGTCCTGCCGGTGAGTTGAGGACGGTGCCGCGCAGCAGGCGGTACTGCAGATCGGTCAGGTCGTCCGGTCCGGTGATTGCCTGGGCAGCCGGGATCCCGGTCGAGCGCACGATCGCAGCCACGACGGCGGCTCCGGCGGGCTGGCCGATGATGCGCTGGCTCTGGTGGTCGATGACCTCCTCGAAGGTCTTCGGCCAGGTCTGGGGCAGTTGCGACGCCTTCGTCGCGACGTCGACGTCGATCAATGCCGTGCCCGTCGTCCCCGCGAGGTCGAGATGGGTGCGCCAGGACCGCAGCACTCGGCTGGCCGAGAGGTAGCCCTGGGTCTGCTCGGGCCAGCCGTCCGGGGCCGGCCATCGCAGCGAGATCTGTCCCATCGCGCCGGCCTGTCCGATGAGCTGATAGATGAACGCATTGGCCGTCGGGGCGCCGGCCGGCGTCAGGCCGAGGACCCGGGCGGTGTGTACCACGTCGTCCGAGGGCGTGCGCGCCTTGGATCGCACACTGCGTCGGAAGGCGCGATGGGCCACGAGGGTGCGCAGACACGCCTTGATGTCGCTCCCGGACCGCAGATACGTGCGGGCGACCGCGTCGACGACGGCGCGAGGCGGCTGGTCGCTGACGAAGCGGACGCAGAGCCGTTGGGCGATGCGGCGGGCGGTCGCCGGGTGCATCGCGAGGTAGTCGAGGTACTCGCCGAGGGCCGCGCGACCGTCCGGCTCGGCGTTCGGGTGGGTGAAGTCGAGGACCTTCACCGGACCCACCCAGTGCCGGTTGGCGTCGTAGCCTGCGGCGAAGTTGGACGTGACGGCGACGGTGTATCCCGTCAGCAAGCGCGAGGAGTTGAGGACGTCGTCCTCGCTGTAGATGGCACCGACCGTGTGCAGCTCGAGCAGCTCGCGACCGAGGTTCTCATTGATCCCGGCCTTCTGGTTCAGGTCGTTGGTGAGGTAGCCGGCCATGGCCGGGTGGACCACCGCGGCCCGGAGCATCTCGCGGTACGTGCCCAAGGCGTGCTTGCGCACCACCTCGTCGTCGTAACGCACCCGCCAGGCGAAGGAGCGCGGCTCACTTGCCGGGATGTAGAGGAAGTTCGCCCAGAAGTCGCACATCGTCTCGTACACCTGGTGGGTGCTGAGGATCCGCAGCGCGAGGTTGCGTGCGATCAGCTCGTTGCCGACCTGGTAGGCGCCACGCAGCGCCTGCTGCGCCAGGATCGCGCTGAGAGTGGGTGCGTTGGCGAGCAGCGGGAACCAGGTGGGCACCAGTGTCGCGCGGAGGTTCTGCGGCTGGCTGCGGGTCAGCTGGGCCTCGAACCACTCGCGATTGGAGGTGAAGCCCAGGATCTCGGTGGCGAGGGCGGGCGTCACCCCGTAGGTGAATCGGTCGGCGAGATGTCGCGCGGCAGCCGGCAGCAGGGCGGGGTTTCGACGGGCCACGGGGGTAGCTCCTGCGGGGGAAGTGAACGGGGGAAGTCCGGCCGGGGCCTTGCTCATGTTAGGACGACACCTGCCCGTAGTCTGGGATATGTGACCGAGTCCCCGTTCCGCGTCGCATTCGTGACCGGAGCGACACCCGACAAGTGGGCGGGCATCTGGCGTCGCCGTAGCCGAGTGCCGCTCGAGCTGGTGCCGGTCGAGGAGGGCGAGCAGGACGCCGCCCTGCGGGCCGGCGAGGTCGACATGGCGCTCGTCCGGTTGCCGGTCGATCGCGACGTCCTGCACTGCATCCCCCTCTACGAGGAGATCCCGGTGGTCGTGGTCGGGCGCGAGCACGTCGCGACCGTCGTCGACGAGGTGACCTTGGCGGACCTGGCCGGCGAGCAGCTCGTCGCACCCCACGTGTCGGGCTGGACTCCCGACGTGGCCCAGCTCGCGTGGCCGCCGATGAGCATCGCCGACGCCGTCGAGGTGGTCGCCTCGGGCACTGGCGTGCTGATCGCGCCGATGTCGGTCGCCCGGCTCCACCAGCGCAAGGACGTCACCTACCGCCCGGTCTCGGACCTCGCCCCGACCCGCATCGGCCTGGCCTGGCTCCTCGACAACGACGATCCCCAGATCCAGACCTTCATCGGCATCGTGCGCGGGCGCACCGAGCGCAGCTCGCGCGACTGAGCCTGGGTGGGCCAGTAGCCTCTCGGCCGTGGTGTTCCTGGAGCCTGGCGACCCGGCGATCCTGACGAGCCGGCTCGCGGCGTCGTTCGCCGACACCTTCTCCCGCGTGCCCGCGGTCGTCGCCCGCGCGCCCGGGCGCGTGAACCTGATCGGCGAGCACACCGACTACAACGCGGGGCTGTGCTTGCCGGTCGCCCTCCCCCACGCGACGTATGCCGCCCTGGCGCGTCGCGACGACGGCGTCGTGCGGGTCGCGAGCCGCCAGCGTCGCGACGGCTGGTCGGGCCGGCTCGCCGACGTCGCGCCCGGATCGGTGGACGGGTGGGCGGCGTACGTCGTCGGCGTGCTGTGGGCGCTGCGCGACGACGTGGACCTCGGCGGGTGCGACGTGCTCGTCGACTCGACCGTGCCGATCGGCGCCGGTCTGTCCAGCTCAGCGGCCCTCGAGTGCTCCGTCGCAGCCGCCGTTGCCGCCGTGGGCGGGCTGAGTCTCGACGACGACCGCGTGCGGCGCCGCCTCGTGCAGGCGGCCATGCGCGCGGAGTCCGACTTCGTCGGCGCGCCCACCGGCGGCATGGACCAGACGGTCGCCATGGTGACTGCTCCCGGCGCCGCGCTGCGCATCGACTTCGCCGACGGCAGCACCCGCCCTGTCCCGCTCGACCTCGACGGTCTCGAGCTGCTGGTGACGGACACGCGGGTCGCGCACGCGCTGGTGGACGGCGGCTACGCCGATCGGCGTCGCGACTGCGAGGCGGCCGCCGCCCGGCTCGGTGTGGCGAGCCTGCGCGACGCGGATCCGGTGTCGGTCGCTGCGCTCACCGACGATCGGCTGCGGCGCCGGGCCCAGCACGTCGTCAGCGAGATCGCCCGGGTCGACATCGCGGTGGCGGCCTTCGGCGCCCGCGACCTCGTCGCCTTGGGCGAGACGTTCGCCGCCTCGCACGCCTCGATGCGCGACGACTTCGAGATCTCCTGCCCCGAGCTCGACCTGGCCGTCGGTGCCGCGCTGGCCGGCGGGGCGACCGCGGCCCGGATGACCGGTGGCGGGTTCGGCGGATCGATCGTGTCGATCGTGGAGACCCGGCGTGTCGGCCAGGTCGTCGCCCAGCTCGACGATGCCTTCTCCGGGCGCGGCTACCGGCGGCCGCAGCATCTCCTGGTGCAGCCCGGCGGCCCGGCGTCGACTCAGGCCTGGGGAGAACTCGGTTGATGGAGGCCTGAGCCAGCTCGTGCCCGGAGATGGTGCCCGGCTGCGTGGTTGACTCCGGAGAAGCGCACCGCACGCCGACCGACCCCGACGAGAGGACGCACCGTGGCGCAGGATCCGTTCGACAGGCTCAAGCAGGCCGTGACCGGCACGATCACGCTGGGACGCAGCGTGGCCGGACAGGCGATCGGCATCGCCGTGCCGGTCGTGACCCAGGCAGCACGACTCGTGCAGGACAAGGTCAGCGATCTGCGCGGTGAGACTCCGCCGACCGCACCACCGGCGCCGACCGACGTCGAGGTCGAGGACCCGGTCGCGGAGCCTGCCGTGAAGCAGGCGGCGAAGCCTGACGTGAAGCCAGCCGTGAAGCAGGCGGCGAAGCCGCGGGCGAAGGCTGCGACGAAGCCGGCGTCTCGATCCGGTGGCCCGGTGATCCCGACCCCGGCCGAGGTCGCGCCCCGCGTCGCCAAGCACGACCCGGCCAACGACATCCTGCCGCCGGCCGATCCGGCTCCGAAGCCGTCAGAGGTGCCGGGGGCCAAGCTGCCGCCGCCCCG
>WLIH01000192.1 GCA_009702305.1 Actinomycetota bacterium
AAACAGTCCGTCGTAAAATTGGTATGAACTCAGGCCTTTAACGGCACCGGCGGCTTTACACACCGGTCACCCGACGTGAGGATGCAGCCATGACGGCCCCGCTCGAGCAGGACGACACCGCGGTGCCGGTGGGCATGGCGCCCGCGCTCGACCTCGGTGCCGTGCTACGCCCGGTGCGCGGGCACCACGCCTTCGAGGCCTGCGTCGAGCAGCTCGCGACCGCGATCCGGCTGGGGGTCTACCCGCTGGGCACGACCCTGCCCCCCGAGCGGGAGCTGGCCGTGCGGCTGCACGTCTCCCGGGCCACCCTGCGCGAGGCGATCGCGGCACTGCGCCAGGCCGGCCTCGTCGAGACCCGGCGCGGGCGTGGCGGCGGCACCTTCGTGACCCTCAAACCCCGCACTCCCTCGGCCCGGGCTGCGGCGCGCATCCCCGACGACCGCCGCCAGGAGTGGCTCGACGCGCTCGACTTCCGGCGCATCGTGGAGCCGGGCGCCGCCGAGCTCGCCGCCGACCGACGTCTCGACGACGACCAGCGGGCCCATCTCGAGCACGCCCTGCACGAGGTCACCGGCGCGGCGCGCCCGGCCCCGCACCGCCAGGCCGACTCCCGCTTCCACCTGACCATCGCCGCCCTGAGCGGATCGCCACGCACCATCGAGGCCGTCACCTCCGTTCAGGCGACCCTGCACGAGATGCTGCTCGCCATCCCCGTGCTGCCCACCAACATCGCGCACTCCGACCGCCAGCACGCGGCCGTCGTCCGCGCGATCCTGACCGGTCGCCCCGACCGTGCCCGACGAGCCATGCAGGAGCACTGCGACGACACGGCGGCGCTGCTGCGCGGCCTGGTCGGCTGAGGCCCACCCGAGATCCGCACCAGGAGGACACGTGAGCGCACTACGCAACGAGCGGCACCTGAGCATGAGCGACCTGGTCGCGCGCATCCGCGCCGGCTCCGTGGACACGGTGATCGTCGGCTTCACCGACATGCAGGGCCGCCTGCAGGGCAAGCGGCTGCACGGTCACTACTTCGTCGACCACGTGGTCGGTCACGGCACGGAGGGCTGCAACTACCTGCTCGCCGTCGACGTGGACATGAACACCGTCGACGGCTACGCGATGTCGTCGTGGGAGAGCGGCTACGGCGACATGGAGTTCGTCCTCGACGAGCGCACGATCCGGCTCCTGACGCACCTGCCCGCCACGGCGCTGGTGCAGTGCGACCTGGTCTGGCCGGACCACTCGCCGGTGGTCCAGTCGCCGCGCACCATCCTGCAGCGTCAGCTCGACCGCTGCGCCGAGCGCGGGTGGACCGCCCTGGCCGGCACCGAGCTGGAGTTCATCGCCTTCGACACGACCTACGAGGCCGCCGGCGATGCCAACTGGCAGGGCCTCTCCCCCGTCAACCAGTACAACGTCGACTACTCGATCCTGGGCACGACCCGGGTCGAGCCGCTGCTGCGCGCGATCCGCAACCACATGTACGACGCCGGCCTCGACGTCGAGGGCGCCAAGGGCGAGTGCAACTTCGGCCAGCACGAGATCGGATTCCTGTACGCCGACGCGCTCACCACGGCCGACAACCACGTCGTCTACAAGAACGCCGCCAAGGAGATCGCCGCCGCGCAGGGCAAGGCGCTCACCTTCATGGCGAAGTACGACCAGCGCGAAGGCAGCTCCTGCCACATCCACCTATCCCTGCGGGGCACGGACGGCGAGCTGGTGTTCTGGGATGCGGACTCCGGCGAGCGCTCGGTGCTCTACGACCAGTTCGTCGCGGGGGTGCTGGCGACGATCACCGACTTCACCCTGCTCTACGCGCCGAACATCAACTCCTACAAGCGATTCGCCGACGGCTCGTTCGCCCCGACGACCATCGCCTGGGGCCTCGACAACCGCACCTGCGCGGTGCGCCTGGTCGGTCGCGGTGCCGGCGCCCGGATGGAGAACAGGGTGCCGGGGGCCGACGTGAATCCCTACCTCGCCCTCGCCGCGATGCTGGCCGGCGGCCTGCACGGCATCGAGCAGGAGCTCGAGCTCGAGGAGGCTCTGGTCGGCAACGCCTACACCTCGGGCCGGCGGAAGGTGCCGGCCACGATGCCCGAGGCCCGAGCGGCCTTCGCCGCGTCCTCGATCGCGCGCGCCGCCCTGGGCGACGAGGTCGTCGACCACTACCTCAACATGGCCGACGTCGAGCTGGCCGCCTACAACGCGACGGTGACCGACTGGGAGCGGCGCCGCGGATTCGAGAGGCTCTGAGTGACCACCGACCACCTGACCACCGACCATCTGACCAGCGACACCTGGTCCGTCGTCAACCCGGCGACCGGCCGACCCATCGCCAAGGTCGCCCTCGCGACGACGGAGCAGACCGACGCGGCGATCGAGGCCGCCCACGCCGCCTTCCCCGCGTGGCGCGATGTCGCGCCGGGCGAGCGGGCCCGGCTGCTGCGGCGGTTCGCCGCCGTCGTCGACGAGCATGTCGAGGAGCTCGCCGAGCTCGAGGTCCGCAACGCGGGCCACACCTGGGGCAACGCCCGCTGGGAGGCGGGCAACGTGCGCGACTGCCTCAACTACTACGCGGGCGCTCCGGAGCGGATGTTCGGGCGGCAGATCCCCGTCCCCGGAGGTGTCGACCTGACCTTCCACGAGCCGCTCGGCGTGGTCGGGATCATCGTGCCGTGGAACTTCCCGATGCCCATCGCCGCCTGGGGCTTCGCCCCGGCCCTCGCCGCGGGCAACGTCGTCGTGCTCAAGCCTGCCGAGCTGACCCCGCTCACCGCCATCCGACTCGGTGAGCTGGCCCGGGAGGCCGGGCTGCCCGAGCACGTCCTGACGGTGCTGCCCGGCGCGGGTCCGGTCGTCGGCGAGCGCTTCGTCACCCACCCGCTGGTGCGCAAGGTCTGCTTCACCGGATCGACGGCGGTCGGCAAGCAGATCATGGCGGGCTGCGCCGAGCAGGTGAAGCGGGTGACCCTCGAGCTCGGTGGCAAGAGCTCCAACATCGTCTTCGCCGACGCCGACATCGCGGCGGCGGCCGCGGCCGCGCCGTACGCCGTGTTCGACAACGCCGGCCAGGACTGCTGCGCCCGGTCGCGCATCCTGGTCGAGCGCTCGGCCTACGACGAGTTCGTCTCCCGTCTCGAGCCGGCCGTGCGCGGCATGCGGGTGCTCGACCCCTCGGACGAGTCCTCGGAGATGGGCCCCCTCATCTCGGCGACCCAGCGCGACCGCGTGCAGGGCTACCTCGACGGTGCCGACATCGCGTTCAGCGGGTCCACCCCGGGCGGGGACGGCTTCTGGGTGCCGCCGACGGTCGTCACGCTCGACGACCCGGCGCAGCGGCTGTGGCGCGAGGAGGTGTTCGGACCGGTCGTCGCCGTCATGGCCTTCGACGACGAGGCCGACGCGGTCGCCAAGGCCAACGACACCGACTACGGGCTGTCCGGCTCGATCTTCACCCGCGACCTGGGACGCGGTCTGCGCGTCGCGCGGGCGGTCCAGGCCGGCAACCTCAGCGTGAACTCCAACTCCGCGGTGCGCTACTGGACGCCGTTCGGCGGCTACAAGCAGTCCGGCCTCGGCCGCGAGCTCGGCCCGGACGCCCCGATGGCGTTCACCGAGGAGAAGAACGTCTTCATCGCCCACTGACCACTGACCACCGAGCACTGAGATCGAGGAGAGACAGACACATGGCAGGACGCATCCAGGACCGGGTCGCGGTCGTCACCGGCGGCTGCTCGGGCATCGGCCTGGCGACGGTGCAGCGCTTCGTCGCCGAGGGCGCCAAGGTCGTCATCGGCGACATCGACGACGCCCGCGGCCACGAGCTGGTCGAGGAGCTCGGTGGCGCGGACGTCGCGACGTACGTGCACGTCGACGTGACCTCGAAGGAGCAGGTCGACGCGCTCTTCCAGACCGCGAAGGACACCTACGGATCGGTCGACATCGCCTTCAACAACGCCGGCATCTCGCCGCCGGAGGACGACTCGATCCTCGACACGGACCTCGACGCCTGGCGCCGCGTGCAGGAGGTCAACCTCACCAGCGTCTACCTCTGCTGCAAGGCCGCCCTCCCGCACATGCTCGAACAGGGCCGCGGCTCGATCATCAACACCGCGTCGTTCGTCGCGGTGATGGGCGCCGCGACGTCGCAGATCTCGTACTCCGCGTCGAAGGGCGGTGTGCTGTCGATGACCCGCGAGCTCGGGGTGCAGTTCGCGCGCCAGGGTGTGCGCGTCAACGCGCTGTGCCCCGGCCCGGTCAACACGCCGCTGCTGCAGGAGCTGTTCGCGAAGGACGAGGAGCGCGCCGCGCGCCGTCTCGTGCACATCCCGATGGGTCGCTTCGGCGAGCCCGAGGAGATGGCCTCGGCCGTGCTGTTCCTCGCCTCCGACGACTCGTCGTTCATGACGGCCAGCACCTTCTTGGTCGACGGCGGCATCTCGGGCGCGTACGTCACTCCGCTGTGACCGGGCGCCCCGTCGTCGCCATCACGACCTACCGCGAGCAGGCGGCCTGGGGCGTGTGGCACCAGCGCGCCGACCTGCTGCCGTCGCAGTACGCCGACGCGGTGGCCGCGGTGGGCGCGGTGCCCGTGCTGCTGCCCCCGGTGTCCGAGCCCGATGCGGCGCCGAGCGTGCTGGCCCGAGTCGACGCCCTGGTGATCGCCGGCGGCGCGGACGTCGAGCCCGCTCGCTACGGCGCCGACCCGCACGCCCTGACCGCCGGATGGCGCCCGGACCGCGACGCATGGGAGCTCGCGCTCCTGGACGCCGCGGCCGCGGTGTCGCTGCCGGTGCTCGGCGTGTGCCGCGGCATGCAGCTGATGGCGGTGCACGCCGGTGGCACCCTGGATCAGCACACACCCGATCTGGTCGGCCACGACGAGCACTCCCCCGGCGGCGATGTCTTCGGGCAGGTCGCGGTCTCCACCGAGCCGGGCAGCCGGGTCGCGGACCTGGTCGGCGCCTCGGTGGAGGTCGGTTGCCACCACCACCAGTCGGTGCGGGAGCACCCGGGATTCGTCGCCGCCGCGCGGGCCGCAGATGGCACGCTGGAAGCCATGGAGACCCCGGGTGAGCGCTTCTGCGTCGCCGTGCAGTGGCACCCCGAGACGGCCGCCGACATCGGGCTCCTCGCCGGGCTGGTGGCTGCCGCGACGGCCTACGCAGCGGGTCGTCGCCCGTGAGGCCTCGCCCTCCGGTCCTGGTCAGCGCCCACCGTTGCGGCGCCGGGTCCGACCGGGAGCTCGAGAACACGCTGACCGCGCTCGACGGTGCCCTGGCGCTGGGCGTCGACTTCGTGGAGTTCGACGTGCAGCGCTGCGCGGACGGGACCTTCGTGCTGCACCACGACGACCACCTGGTCGTCGACGGCGAGCAGGTCGCCCTCAGCGAGGTCTCCTACGACGTGCTGGTCGGCGCCGCCGGACACCTGCTGCGCTACGACGAGGTGCTGGTCGCGCTCCGCGGCCGCGCCCGCGCGCACATCGACCTCAAGTTCACCTCTCCGGCCGGACTCTACGAGCGGGCCGCGTCGACGTACGAGGTCGCCGCCACCGCCCAGGCCGTCGAGGTGCTCGGCGCCGACCAGCTGATCGTGACGACGCTCGACGACCGCGCGGTGCGAGCGGTGCGCGACTGGTCGGACACCCTCGACGAGGAGGTGCTCGTCGGGCTCTCCCTCGGCCGCGGGCTGCGTGGGCTCCCCTGGCACCGACAGCTGGGCATCAGGCTCTCCGAGCTGCGGCCGCACCTGCGCTATCGCGCCTCGCGCGCCAACCTCGTGGTCGCCAAGCACACCCTCGCGCGGCTCGGCGTCGCTGCCTTCGCGCGTCGACGGGGGCTGCCGCTGCTGGTGTGGACCGTCGACACCGAGTCGTCGTTGAGGTACTGGATGTA
>WLIH01000193.1 GCA_009702305.1 Actinomycetota bacterium
CGGGCTGCGTCTGGGCGAGGGCAGCGGTGCGGTCGCGGCCGTCCCGGTGCTGCGCAGCGCCGTCGCCCTGCTGCGTGACGTCGCGCTGCTGAGCGACCTGCTGCCGGATGCGTGAGGGCTGGCGGCTGGCGGTCGGCACGCTGACCGCGCTGCCGGTCCGGCCGACGCTGGCCGTCACCCCCGTGTCGGCGCGCGACGCCGTGCTGCTCGCCCCGGTCGCCGTGCTCCCCCTCGGCGGCCTGGTCGCCGCGACCTGCCTGCTCGGCGACGCCCTCGGGCTGCCGCCGCTGCTGACGGCCTTCGTCGCGATCGGGGCCCTCGCCACCGGCAGCCGGGCCCTGCACTGGGACGGCCTCTCCGACGTGGCCGACGCCCTCACGGCGTCCTACGACGCCGAGCGGTCGCTGGCGGTGATGAAGTCGGGCACCTCCGGGCCGGCGGGAGTGGTCGCCACGGTCGTCGTGCTGGGCGTCCAGGTCAGCGCCCTGTCCGCGCTGGTCGGCTCCGCGCGCGGCGCGCTCGGCGCCGGCCTGCTCGTGTGCCTGGCTCGCTGCGCCCTGACCTCCTGCTGCGCCCGTGGTGTGCCCGGCGCTCGCACCGACGGCCTCGGCGCGGCGTACGTCGAGACGGTGCCGCCGCTCGCCGTGGTCCTGTCCTGGTCGACCGCGGCCGTGCTGGCGGCCGTGGCGGTCGGCTGGCAGGGTCCGGTCGCCGTGCTGCTCGCCGTGGTCGTGGTCGCCGCCCTGGTGCGACGTGCCGAGCAGCGATTCGGCGGGGTCACCGGCGACGTGTTCGGCGCCGCGATCGAGGCAGCGCTCGCCACCCTGCTCGCCGGTGTCCTGGTGCTGCCGTGAACCCCTGCCTACAACCGCAGGACGCGACCGGCGACGACCAGGTGCACCTCGTCGCACACCTGCGCGAGACGCTGGTTGGCCGTGCCGAGCAGGTCGCGGAAGAGACGGCCGGAGCGGTGCTCGGGCACCACGCCCAGCCCGACCTCGTTGGTGACCAGCACGACGTCGTGCGCGTGGGCGCGCACCGACTCGGCGACCTCGGCGAGCTGCTGCTCCACCGTCGCGGTCAGCACGACCGATGCCGAGTCCCACCCCGCCTCGTCCAGGACCGCGGTCAGCCAGGTGCCGAGGCAGTCGATCAGCACCGGACCGTCGGCCTCCCGCAGCGCCGCGGCCAGGTGGCCGCTCTCCACGGTGCGCCACGACGCAGGCCGACGAGCACGATGCACGGCGATCCGAGCGACCCAGTCCGGGTCCCCGTCGTCCTCGGGCGAGGGTCCGGGGGCGACGTACGTCGCGGGTCCGGGCCCCAGCAGGGCCTCGGCATGACGCGACTTGCCGGAGCGGACCCCGCCGGTCACGAGGGTCCTCACGAGGTCCTCCGATGAGGCCGGGCGCCACGCGGGCGCTGGGACTGGCTGTGGGCTACGCGCTCGACCGAGGGCTCGCCGACCCGCAGCACGGGCACCCGGTCGCGGGCTTCGGATCGGTGGCCGCCGCCCTCGAGCGGCGCACCTACGCCGATGCCCGCTGGCCGGGCATCGCCCACGTCGCCGTGCTGGTCGGCGGCGCCGCCGCGGCAGGACGGGCGCTCGAGCGGGCGTGCGGCGGACGGCCGGTCGCCCACGTCGCCGTGACCGCGGCTGCGACCTGGGCCGTGCTCGGTGGCACGACCCTGGGCCGGGAGGCGCGTGCCGTCGAGCAGGTGCTCGCCGACGCTCCGCTCGACGCCGCGCAGCGCCAGGTCGCCCGCCTGGTCGGGCGCGACACCTCGGTGCTCGACGCGTCCGGCGTCGCGCGCGCCACCATCGAATCGGTCGCCGAGAACACCTCCGACGCGGTCGTCGCTCCCCTGCTGCTCGGCGCGCTGGGCGGTGTGCCCGGCCTGATCGGCTACCGCGCCGCCAACACGCTCGACGCGATGATCGGGCACCGCAGCGAGCGCTACGAGCGCTTCGGCTGGGCGGCGGCCCGCCTCGACGACGTGCTCAACCTGGCCGGCGCCCGCCTCACCGCGGCCCTGGCCACCCTGCTCGGCGGGCGACCGGGAGCCAGCCTGCGCACGTGGCGACGCGACGCGGCCGGGCACCCCAGCCCCAACGCCGGCCCGGTGGAGGCGTCGTTCGCCGGGGCACTCGGGGTGCGGCTGGGTGGCGTCAACGTCTACGGATCGCGGGTCGAGGACCGCCATGTGCTGGGCGACGGCCGGGCTCCGACTCAGCACGACATCGCCCGGGCGACGGCGCTGGCCGACCGCGTCGGCGTGGCGGCGCTCATCGTGTGCGCAGCCATCGCAGCACGGCCGCGACGTCGCTGACGGTGCGCACACCCGCGGGCGGCGACGGTCGACGGACGACCACCACGGGCAGGTCGATCTCGGCCGCGGCCGCCAGCTTGGGCCAGGTGTGCGCTCCCCCGGAGTCCTTGGTGACCAGCACGTCGGCGCCGTGCTCGCGCATCAGCGCCCGCTCGCCGTCGAGGTCGTAGGGGCCGCGACTGAGCAGGACCCGCCACCGGTCCGGCACCTCGACCTCGGGCGGATCGACCACCCGGGCGAGCACGTCGTGCCTGATCAGCGGTCCGACGAACCGCCCGAGCTCCTGACGGCCGACCGTCACGAACGGCCGCTGCCCCAGCCCGGCGCAGGTCAGCGCGGCCTCGTCGTGCCCGTCGACCCAGTGCCACGTGCCGGTGGGGTCGCTCCACCCCGGGCGAGCCAGCCGCAGCAGCGGCACACCGACCGACGCGGCGTGCGCCGAGATGCGGGCAGCGAAGGGATGGGTGGCGTCGACCACGGCACCGAAGCCCTCGGCGTACGCCGCCAGCCCGGCCGCGCCGCCGAAGCCGCCGATCCGCACCGCGCCGACCGGGAGACGCGGACGCGCGACCCGGCCGGCCAGGGACGTCTCGACCTCGATCCCGGCGCGGACGAGGGCGGCCGCCAGCTCACGGGCCTCGGCGGTGCCGCCGAGCAGCAGCACCCTCACGGCGCACCCGGCGGCACGAACGGCAGGCCTGCCGGCGCGCCGCTGCGAGCGAGGTCGAGCAGGGCGTCAACGTCGAGGTGCTCCTCGACGAGATCGCCGAGCAGGTCGAGCCGGCGCTCGCGGGCTGCGGGGAAGCAGGCGGTGGACGTGATGCCGAGGGCCTCGATCAGATACGCCGCACGGTGCGCGTCGTCCTCCAGCAGGCCGTGCACCATCGTGCCCTGCACGGCCCCGCGCCGGCTCTCGCCGCTGACCCGGCCGTGGTGGATCTCGTAGCCGGCAGGATCGTGGCGGCGCAGCACCTTCTCGGCGCCGAACTCGGTGGTCAGGTCGAGCAGTCCGAGACCCTCGACGACCGCGCCGGCCGGTCCCTCGACGCCGTCCGGGTCCGCGATCATGCGCCCGAGCATCTGATGCCCGCCGCAGATGCCGAGCACCGGGCGCCCGGACGCCGCGTGGTCGAGCACCGCGCGGTCCAGGCCTCGCGCGCGCATCCAGGCCAGGTCGGCGATCGTGGCCCGGGTGCCCGGCAGGACCACCAGGTCGGCGTCGTCGATGCCCTGGGGCGTCGACACGAACCGCACGTCGAGCTCGGGCTCCAGTCCGAGGGCGTCGAGGTCGGTGAAGTTGCTGATCCGCGGCATCCGCACGACCGCGACCGTCCGCGCCCCGTCGACCGGGGAGCGTCGGCCCTCCAGGTCGAGAGCGTCCTCGCTGTCGAGCCACAGGTCGGGGTGCCACGGCAGCACGCCGTAGACCTCGCGACCGCTCAGCCTCCGCAAGGCGTCCAGGCCGGGAGCCAGCAGCGACCGGTCGCCGCGGAACTTGTTGACCACGAAGCCCGCCACGAGGGCCTGATCCTCGCGCGAGAGCAGGGCGAGGGTGCCGAAGAAGGCCGCGAACACCCCGCCCCGGTCGATGTCGCCGACCACGACGGTCGGCAGCCCGGCGTGCCGCGCCAGCCCCATGTTGACGTAGTCGCTGGCCCGGAGGTTGATCTCGGCCGGACTCCCGGCGCCCTCGGCGACCACCACCTCGTAGCGGGTCGACAGGTCGTCCCAGGCGTCGTACGCCGCACGCGCCAGGTGACGTCGACCGTCGACGAAGTCGCGGCTGGAGACCTCGCCGGCCGGCTGCCCGAGCACCACGACGTGGCTGCGCTGGTCGGAGCCGGGCTTGAGCAGCACCGGGTTCATCGCCGCCTCGGGCTCGGCTCGCGCCGCGAGCGCCTGGGTCCATTGAGCTCGACCGATCTCGGCGCCGTCGCGGGTCACCATCGAGTTGTTCGACATGTTCTGCGCCTTGAACGGCGCGACCCGCACCCCCCGCCGGGCCAGCGCGCGGCACAGCCCGGTGGTGACGATCGACTTGCCGGCATCCGAGGTGGTGCCGGCGACGAGCAGGCCGCTCACCCCTGACCGCCGACGAACCGGTGCGGCGCGAGCTCCGCGGGCAGGGGGCCGCCGCAGCGCACCCACGCGAGGACGGCGGTGGTCGTGGCGGGCGTGACGACGTCGCCCAACCAGGTGTCGTGGGGGCGCCGCCCGAGGGTGAAGTCGCGCACCAGCACCACGTTGCTGCGCTCGCACTCCGAGAGGCAGTCGACGACGCGGACGCGTACGCCGCCCTCCTCGGCGCCGCGCAGCAGCGTCTCCCGCTGCGCGTCGTGATCGACCCCGGGGTGCTTCGCGGCGCTGCCGCAGCAGCAGTCCCGGCAGACCAGCACGTCACGGTCGGGGCGCATCAGGCGGCACCCCCGCCCGGCGCTCGGATCAGGAAGAGGTCCATCACCCAGCCGTCGACGGCGCGGGCGCGCTCGCGGGCGAGCGCGATCTCACCGCGCACGTCGGCGACCCGGCCGGCGGCCAGCTCCTCGCCCGGAGCGCCGAGATTGGCGCCCCACCAGATCGCCCAGTCGTCCAGACCGGCGAGGTCGAGGGAGCGGTTCAGCATCGCCACGACGTTGCGCTGGCCCGCGGCGATCGCCTCGCGCAGGCGCCGCCCCGAGGTGACGTGCACCGGGCCACCGACCTCGTGCAGCACGATCCGGTGCCTCGCGGCGAGCAGCTGCAGGCTGCTGATCCCGGGCACCACGTCGACGTCGAGCTCGAGCCCGCGCCGCACCAGGTCGTCGACGATCCGCAGTGTCGAGTCGTAGAGCGACGGATCGCCCCACACCAGGAGCGCCAGGTCGCCGGGGTGTTGGTCGATCGCTGCGTGGTAGGCCGCGGCGCGCTCGTCGTGCCACCCGCGCACCGCGTCGTCGTAGGCCGCCTGGTCATGCACGACGGACTCGGCACGCTCGCGCGGCGGGTCGGCGACCACCACCACCGGCGGGTCACCGTGGCGGCGGCACACCTCGCGGCGGACCTCCAGCAGCGGGTCGTCCTCGGACTTGCCGAACGCGAGCACGTAGTCGACCGAGGCGATCGCCGCGGCCGCCTCCGGCGTCACGTGCTGGGGTCCCATGCCGATCCCGACCACGCGCAGCCGGCGCGTCACCCGCGGTCCTCGAGGTCGCCCTCCAGCTCGAGGTAGACCTGCTGCATGCGGGCGATGACGTCGGCGTCAGGCTCGGCCCACAGTCCGCGCTCGACCGCCTCGTGCAGCTTCTCGACGATGCCGCGCAGGGCCCACGGGTTCGACTGGCGCATGAAGGCCTGGTTCGTCTCGTCGAGGACGTACTCCCGCGCGAGGGCGTCGTACATCCAGTCGTGGACGACGCCCGTGGTGGCATCGAAGCCGAAGAGGTAGTCGACCGTGGCCGCCAGCTCGAAGGCGCCCTTGTAGCCGTGGCGCTGCATCGCCCCGATCCAGCGGGGGTTGACGACGCGGGCCCGGAAGACCCGGTTGGTCTCCTCCTGCAGGGTGCGGGTGCGCACGGCGTCCGGCGTGGTGGAGTC
>WLIH01000194.1 GCA_009702305.1 Actinomycetota bacterium
CGGAGACCGACGTCGACGACGGCTGCCTGCGCTCGAGCGGCAACTACCCCTCGCTGGTCGCCGCGGCCCTGACCGGCACCGACCTGACCGACGTCAGCTGCAGCGGCGCCGACTCGACGTCGCTGGTCGGCGTGCAGGAGACGCTCGACGGCGTGCTGCACCCGGCCCAGTTCGACGCGCTCGACCGGCAGGTCGACCTGGTCACGATCGGCATCGGCGGCAACGACCTCGGCCTGTTCTCCACCCTGCTCCAGGGGTGCTCCGCGCTCGCCGCGCAGGGCGGGTCGGGCGGCTCCACGACTCCGACCAGTCTCGCCGACGGGTGCACGCCCGCCGTCCGACGCCAGGCCCGGGAGAGCCTCGCGCAGATCCAGCGCACGGTCGCGGCGGCGTTCACCGGTGTCGTCGACCGGGCGCCGAAGGCACGCGTGCTGGCCGTGGGCTACCCCCAGGTGGTGCCCGAGGACGGCACCTGCGCCGAGCTCCCGCTCGCCGAGGCCGACTACGGCTTCGCGCGCAGCATCAACGAGGGGCTCTCCGACGCGATCGAGGAGGCTGCCGCCGACGCCGGAGTCGAGTACGTCGACCTGTGGAAGATCACCGCCGGCCACGACGTCTGCTCCGACGACCCGTGGATCAACGGCAGCTCGACCGACCCGGGCGCCGCCCTCGCCTTCCACCCGTTCGCCGAGGAGCAGCAGGCCGTCGCCGAGCAGATCCTCGAGATCCTCGGCTGATCAGCCCAGCGTGCTGTGCACGACCCGGCCGCCGACGTAGGTCGCCGCCACGCCGGTCGATCGCAGGCGCGCAGCCTGCTCGGCAGGCGTGCCTCCCGGCGCCAGCGGGTCGTGGTCGAGCAGCACCAGGTCGCCCGGCGATCGTCGCGCGACGATGCGCCGGCCATCGACCGACGCGGCGAGCGCCTCGCGCGGTGTGAGGGCCTGCTCCCCGTGCCAGGCCTCGCGCTCGTCCGCGCTGCGGTGGACAGCGGCCGCCATCGCCAGCCACGGGTCGAGCGGCGACACCGGCGCGTCGGAGCCGAGCACCAACTCGACGCCCTCGTCGAGCATCCAGCGGAAGGCGAAGCAGCGCGCTGACCGGGCGCCCCAGATCCGGTCGGCGAGGTCGCGGTCGTCGAGCAGGTGGGCCGGCTGCACGCTCGCCCGGACGCCGAGCTGAGCCATCCGCCGCACGTCGTCGCGACGAGCCAACTGCGCGTGCTCGATCGAGCCCCGGGCACCGGTGTCGGCGTAGGCGCCGAGCGCCTCGGCCAGCGCCGCGTCGCCGATGGCGTGGGTGGCCACGTCGAGACCGTGGGCGTGCGCTGTCGCCAGCAGCTCACGCAGCTCGACCCCGGAGAGGTTCGCCTGACCGGCGGGGTACTCCAGCCGGTGCGCGTCGGCGTACGGCTCGCAGCACCACGCCGTGCGGGTGTTGAGCGACCCGTCGCTGATGATCTTGAGCGGACCCATCGTCGCGCGGTCGTCGCAGCCCGGCAACGGGTCACCGGTGCGCAGCCCGGCGGCAAGCACGGCGTCGAGGCCCTCGGCATAGGTCGACATCCGGATCCGCAGCAGGTCGCAGCCCGCGGCCCAGCGCTCGGCCCACTCGGGAGCGCCGCCGCTGAACTCGAAGTCGACCATGCCGACCACGCCGAGCGACGCGGCGTGGTCGAGGGTGCGGCGATAGGCCTCCGGCGAGGTGCCGTCCGTGCCGACGAGGGTCGAGAGACGGGCGTACGCCGCGAACCACTCCGCCTCGCGCACGACCGAGTCGCGCACCGGCATCGCGAGGTGCAGCAGGGCGACCGTGTTGAGCCACGCGTGGTGGGCGTCGCCGCTGATCAGGACGACCGGCGTCTCGCCGGAGACGGCGTCGAGCTCGGAGACCGTGACGTCGCGCTCCCACCCGCCGGAGCGGTGACCCCAGCCGATGACCGGCAGGTCGGGGTACTCCCCCACCCGCTCGGCGACCAGCGCCAGCGCCTGCTCCGGCGAGCGTGCGCCGGCGAGGTCGAGTCGGCCGGAGGTGAGGGTCCACTGGGCGAGGTGGACGTGCTGGTCCCACAGTCCCGGGATCAGCCACCGCCCGTCGGCCGCGACGACCTCGGCCCCGGCCGGGTCGACCTTCGGTGCGACGTCGGACACGACCCCGTCCTCGACCAGCACGTCGACGGCGCCGTCCGGAGCCGGGTCGTCGGCCGCGATCGGCACCAGACGCACCTGGCGCAGCAAGAGCCTGCTCATGGAGTCACCGTAGAAGAGCAGCCCAGCCCGGGCTGACCAGGCCTCGAGCGAGCCCCCCCCCACCGACGGCCAAGGCGGTCTCGATACACCACCTCGCTGGCGCTCGGCGGCACTCGACCAACGATGTCCGGGCTGCACCCCTCGGTGATCGAGTAGCGAGCGCCAGCGAGCGTATCGAGATCTGGCGACCTCCGGCGGGGACCCGGCCCCAGCGTCGGGAGCCGCCGGTTGGATACGGTGATCCGCATGGGTGTGCGGGCGGTGGGCGTGGTGCTCGTCCTGGCTGCCCTCGGAGCCGCGGGGGGGATCGGACTGGCGCAGGCGCAGGACGAGCAGCCGGTCGCGCTCGACACGGTCGCACCCGTGGTCGGCACCGGACCGACCTATCCCCGCGACCCGCGGGTGCGGGTGCTGCCCGACCCGGACTTCCCGATCCTGGCCCGGGGGCTCGCGACCAAACAGGTGCGCATCGGCATCGCGCCGTACACGCTGACCTTCGACGTGCCGAAGGGCTGGTCCCGCTTCGACTCCACCTTCGGCGAGTGGCGCTGGTATCCGCCCGACTGGGTCAAGAACACCTACTTCATCCGGGTGCGGCTGATCGGCAACCAGTTCCGCACCGTCGCCGACGCGCTCCAGGACCGCATCGACGACCTCTCCGGGGCCGACGCCGTCACGGACTTCCACCTCGACTACCAGAGCGCCGACACGTTCGTGGCCAGCTACCTCACCGCCGAGCACCGCATCCTCACCATGGAGCGCTACATCGGCTCCGACGACAGTCCCGGCACGGCGTACGCCTCGTTGGCCGTGATCGGTCGGATGGTCGACCGCGACGGCATGACCGCACTGCTGGAGAGCCTGACCGCCTCGGCGACGTCGGAGCCGCCGGCGCCCACGTCGGACGGCTCGGACTCGGCCGACGGCTAGAAGCCGTAGGTCCGCACGCTGTCGAGCACCCGGTTGGCGGTGGCGGTGTCGCGCGAGCGCACCTGCACCCACAGCACCCGGTTGCTGGCCACCTGGACCACCCGCTCGACGGTGACACCGCCCGGGCAACCGGTGTGCACGATGGTCGTCGACACCTGCCCGGAGGCCTCGGTCCCGAGGTCGCTGACCGGCTCGCGCGCCTCGGCGCACTCGGGGTGCTGGGGCAGCAGCGACGGCAGCCCGGCGTCGGGCAGGATGCCGAGGAACACGCCCTCGCCCGTCGACTCGGCGTCGGTCCAGGTCGGCGTGGTGCCGACGGAGAGGGCGGGATAGTCGGCCTGGTCGCTGGGCGCCCTCCAGCCCGCGCCCGAGCGGGCCCGGTCCCAGTCGGCCGGCACCCGCACCGACAGCGAGCCCGCGGTGTCGGTGATCGTGACGTCGGGCTCCGGCCTGCTCTGCTGCCACGCGTAGCCACCCGCGCTCGCCCCGGCGAGCACCGCCAGGCACCCCGCGCCGGCGAGCACCGCCCGGAGCCGACTGCGACGCGGGCGGACCGGGTCGGGCAGGGCGTCGCCGGGGGTGTGCAACGAGGGCCGGTTGCCCGGCTGGGTCAGCTCGGGGTCGATCGGCAGCCACGGCGCCGCCACGGATCCCGCCGAGGCCACGTCGAGCGCGGCGTCGAGCGCGTCCACGTAGGCCAGGACGTGGTCGTACCTGTCCTCGCGGTCGACCGCGAGGCCGCGGCGTACGACGGCGTCGACCGCGTCCGGGAAGGGTCGCTCGTCGGTCGAGAGCGGCGCCGGCGCCTCGGGATGCGCGGCGGCCTGCAGGTTGGCGTGGGCGTACGGCGCACGCCCGGCGAGCAGCAGGTAGGACAGGGCGGCCAGGGAGTACTGGTCGGCGCGCGCGTCGGGGTTCTCGGCCTGCGCCTGCTCCGGCGCGACGTAGGACGGGGTGCCGGCGATCATGGTCAGGCGCGACGAGACGTCGAGCGCCTTGCCCAGACCGAGGTCGCCGACCATGGTGCGGACCTCGCCGTGGGCGGTGCGGAAGAGGACGTTGGCCGGCTTGATGTCGCGGTGCAGGATGTCGTGGTCGTGCAGCGCCTGGAGGCCGGTCCCGACCTGCCGGATCACCTCCATCGCCTGGGCGACGCTGAGTCCCTCGACCTCGAGGCGGTCCGCCAGGGTGCCCTGGTCGGCGTACGACATCACCAGGTAGGGCCGCCCGTCGTCGAGCTCGCCAGCGTCGTAGACGGTCACGACGTGCGGGGACTCCACGCGGCGCAGGTAGCGCCCCTCCTCGAGGAAGCGGCGGCGCACCTGGGCGTCCTCGGTCCAGTTGTCGGCCAGCACCTTGACCGCGACCGGCGAGTCGAGCTGCTCGTCGTAGGCGAGCCAGACCGTCGCGAACCCGCCTGACCCGATGCGTCGGCGCACGGCGTAGCGACCGAGGCGCTGAGGCATCTTGGAGGGTGTCGACACGCCTGCATTATGTTCGAGTCCGAGGGGAAGGAATCATCCATGCCCAGCCTGACTGCCCACGAGGCGCTGACGCCCGACGACATCGACGAGCTCGCGCGCCGCGCCCGCGACGGTGATCGCGACGCGCTCGAGTCGCTCCTGAGCGCCGTACGGCCGCGCGCGCTGAACATCTGCCGCGGCGTGCTGCCCTTCACGCCGGACGCCGAGGACGCCTGCCAGGAGGCGCTGATCAACATCTCCAACAAGATCGGCACCTGGGGCGGCCGCGGGCGATTCACGACCTGGATGCACGTCGTCGCGGTCAACAGCGCCCGGTCGACGTACCGCCGGATGAAGAACCAGGCGACCCCGACCGACCCGCTCGCCCACGGTGCGCTGGAGCGGCCCGACCCGCGCACGACCAGCGTCATCGCCGGCACCCGCCTCGACCTGCTCGAGGCGATGGAGACCCTGGAGCGCGAGCACCCGCAGTTCGTGGAGCCACTGCTGCTGCGCGACGTCTACGGCATGGCCTACGACGAGATCGCGACGCTGCTCGGGGTGCCGCTCGGCACGATCAAGGCCCAGATCCACCACGGCCGCAAGCTGACCCGCCCGATGCTGGCCGGCGGCGACGGGTGAGCCCACGGGCGAGCCTGGCGATCGCCACGACGCTCCTGATGGTGGGTGGCCTGGCATCCTGCACGGACCAGGACACGGCCGTGTCGTCAGCGCCCGTCGAGGCCGGCCCCGTCCTGGTCGCACCGGACACCGGTGAGACCCCCGCCGTCGACGACCCCGCCCTCGACGCCGCCCTGAGCACGCCCGTCGAGGACTCCGTCTACCCCGCCGTCGGCGACCCGGGGGTCGACGCGCTGCACTACGACCTCGGCCTGGCGTGGGACCCGCAGGCCTCGGTGCTCACCGGCCACGAGACGCTCGTCTTCCGCGCGACCGCGGACGACACGTCGTTCCAGCTCGACTTCAGCCCGGCACTCGCGGTGACCGGTGTGCTGCTCGACGGCGAGGAGGTCGAGGCCGAGCAACAGGGCAAGGACCTGGTGGTCGTGGCGCCGGTCGAGCAGGACGTGCGCTACACCCTGGTCGTCGACTACGCCGGCACGCCCGAGCCGGTGCCCGCGCCCACCACGCGCAGCGACTTCGACACCAACGGGTGGACCACGATGCGCGACGGCTCGACCTGGACGATGCAGGAGCCGTCCGGCGCCTACAGCTGGTACGCCGTCAACGAC
>WLIH01000195.1 GCA_009702305.1 Actinomycetota bacterium
CGCAGGGTGCGGACGGCGGCCAACCTGGCCTCCCAGTGCGCGACCCGCTCCGGTGCGCCAGCAGCGGCGTCGAGCAGCTCCTCGTCGACCTCCGGCACGCCGACCGGCAGATGACCGTCGACCGGCAGCAGCGGCCGCCTGGTCAGGTCGCCGGCCAGCAGCTGCACGGTGGCCAGGCCGCAGGCGTAGGGCAGCTCGGGCAGGGCGGCGGCGAGGGCCAGCCCAGTCGCGATGCCGACCGACGACTCGAGGGCCGAGGACACGACGACCGGCAACCCGATGTCCTCGGCGATGCGCAGACAGGCCCGCACGCCGCCGAGCGGCTGCACCTTCAGCACCGCGACGTCGGCAGCCTCCAGCTCCCGCACCCGGTAGGGGTCGGCCGCGCGGCGGATCGACTCGTCGGCGGCGATCGGCACTGCGACGGCACGCCGCACGGTCGCGAGCTCCTCGACCGAGGCGCACGGCTGCTCGACGTACTCCAGACCGCCGGCCGCCCGGTCGAGCACCGGGATCGCGCGGCGGGCGGTGTCGACGTCCCAGAGCCCGTTGACGTCGATGCGCACCCGACCCCCCGGACCGAGCGCGTCGCGCACCGCCTCCAGCCGGGCCTGGTCGTCGGCGAGGCTCTGGCCGGGCTCGGCGACCTTGACCTTCGCGGTGCGGCAGCCGCCGTCGCGCACGATCGCGTGCGCCTGCTCGGGTCCGACGGCGGGCACCGTGACGTTGACCGGGATGCGCGTGCGCACCGGCGCCGGCCAGTCCCCCAGCGCCGCCTCCTCGGCGCACCGCAGCCAGGGCTCGGCGACCTCGGGGTCGTACTCGAGGAAGGGGCTCCACTCCCCCCACCCGGCGGGACCGGGCAGGAGCACGCCCTCGCGCACGGTGATCCCCCGGAAGCGCGTGCGCATCGGGATCGACCAGACCCGCATCCCCGAGGCGCTCATGCCAGGTCCCGCAGAGCGAGGCGGTCGGGCTTGCCGTTGGCGAGCAGGGGCACGCCGGCCAGCGCCACGAGCTGGCGCGGGGCCCACGATCGCGGGTGGGTCGCAGCCACCCAGTCGCGGGCGTCCGCGAGATCGAGCTCGCCGACGACGAACGCGACCAGTCGCTGACCCCACTCCTCGTCTGGGACACCCAGCACCTCGACCGCCTCGACGGCCGGGTGCTCGCGCAGGCGGGCCGCGACGGCCGGGCCGGGCACGTTGACCCCGCCGCTCACCACCACGTCGTCGAGCCGACCGAGCACCTGCAGCCGGCCGTCCTCGTCGAGCCGACCGGCGTCGGCCGTGAAGAACCACCCGTCGACGAGCACCTCGGCGCTGAGCGCCGGGTCGCCGTCGTAGCCGGCGAAGAGGGTCGGTCCGCCGATCCGCAGCCGCCCGTCGGCGCCGATCGCGAGGGCGACGCCATCGAGCGGCACGCCGTCGTACACACAGCCGCCGGCGGTCTCGGCGGAGCCGTAGGTCGCCACCACCCGCACCCCCGCGTCCGCAGCTCGCTCGCGCAGTCGAGGGTCGATCGGGCCGCCACCGAGCAGCACGGTGTGGAAGCGACGAAGCGCACCGAGCTCGTCGACCTGGTCGAGCATCCGGTGCAGCTGGGTCGGCACCAGCGAGACGAAGAGCTCGACGCCGGGCGCCCGGTCGACCAGCGCCGCGGTCGCGGCGACGAACGACGCGTGCTCCTCGAGCAGCACCGGCTCGTGGCCGGCGAGCAGCGACCGGCAGACCACCTGGGCCCCCGCGACGTACGACGCCGGGAGGCCCAGCAGCCAAGCGCCCTCGGCCCCCAGCCGCGCGGTGGTCGCGCGCACCGAGGCGAGCACCGCGGACCGAGGCAGGACGACGCGCTTGGGGCGACCGGTCGAGCCGGACGTCTCGACGACCAGCGGCTCCGTGGTGTCCGTCGACGAGAGCCAGCCGCGCAGGGCCGCCACCACGTCGGGCGTCGTGCCGGTCAGGTCCACACCTGCACCCTAGGACGGTCCGCGCACCTGCTTGAATCGTCGCTCGTGGCCACTCCTGCTGACTGGCTGGCAGGCGCGCGACCGCGCACCCTGCCGGCCGCCGTCTCCCCCGTCCTCGCCGGCACCGGTGTCGCGGCGTACGTCGCCGACGCCGTGTGGTGGAAGGCCGCCCTCGCCCTCGTGGTGAGCCTGGCCCTCCAGGTGGGGGTCAACTACGCCAACGACTACTCCGACGGGATCCGTGGCACCGACGACGTGCGCGTCGGACCGATGCGCCTGGTCGGCTCCGGGGCGGCGACGGCCTCCGCGGTCAAGCGGGCGGCGTTCCTCGCCTTCGGGGTCGCCGGGGTCGCCGGGCTGGTGCTGGCCGCGACGACGGCGTGGTGGCTGCTCGTCGTCGGCGCGGTCTCGGTGCTGGCGGCGTGGTTCTACACCGGCGGCTCGCGCCCCTACGGCTACCTCGGCCTCGGCGAGGTGATGGTCTTCGTGTTCTTCGGCCTGGTGGCCGTGGTCGGCACGACCTACGTGCAGACCGAGACCTGGGAGTGGGCGGCCCTGTACGCCGCCGACGGGATCGGCGCCCTCGCCTGCGCGATCCTGGTCGTCAACAACCTGCGCGACATCCCCACCGACACCGTCGCCGGCAAACGGACGCTCGCGGTCAAGCTCGGCGACCGCGGGACGCG
This sequence comes from Actinomycetota bacterium, assembly GCA_009702305.1. GTDB lineage: Bacteria > Actinomycetota > Actinomycetes > Propionibacteriales > Nocardioidaceae > Nocardioides. The sequence goes on from WLIH01000195.1 coordinate 2,656, forward strand.
GCTGCTGTACGCCGCTCTCGTCGTCGTGGCGGCCGTCGCCGTCGTCGCCCTGGCGGCCGTGACGACCTGGACCGCGTTGGTGGCGCTGCTCTTCCTCGTCGTCGCCGGGCCGGGTGTGCGCACGGTGCTGTCGGGCGCCACCGGCCCCGGGCTGATCCCGGTGCTGCAGTCGACGGGCCTGGCCGAGCTCACCTGGGCCGCGGCCGCGGCCGCGGCACTGCTGGCCTGCGCCTGAGGCTCAGTCGGCGTCTTCGCGGGTGCGGCGCTCCTCGAACTTGCTGGCCGCCAGCGAGGCGCGCTCGTCGACGCGGCGGGCGAACGCCTCGCGCGGTCCGTTGAGCACGAAGTAGGAGCCGATCCCGCTGAGCACGAACGCCAGCACGAACGACACGAAGAGGTTCGCCTCGCCCGAGATCAGCAGCCACACCCCCACCACGACACCGAAGCTCGCGAGGAACAGCAGGATCCGCAGGGCGGTGTAGACCAAGAACTCCTTCACGGGTTCAGGGTAGGCGCTCACCACCGAGCCCCTACATTGGAGGGGTGCTCAGGTTCCTGCTGGTGATCGCGGTCTTCGCCGCGATCACATACCTCACCATCCGGGTGATCCAGCGCCGTGGCGTGCTCCCGCCCCCGCAGCCGAAGAAGCGCTCCGCTCCGCCTGCCAAGCCGCGCATGGTCGCCCCGGACGACGACGAGGACTTCCTGCGCGACCTCGACCGCAAGCGCCTGCACCCCGACGACCCCGAGCCCCCGAGCTCGTCCACGAGCTGACCGCACGGCCCCGCCGAGTCACCCGATCTCGATACGCTCGCTGGCGCTCGCTACTCGATCAACGAATCTCAGTACGCGCTGGCTGCTCGATCACCGAGCTGGTGCGATCGACCTGGACCACGGCGTGCTCGCCCAGCGAGGCGTAGGAGTGCTGGGAGGTCGAGGAGAAGAAGTTGATGCCGATGAAGTTGAACCACAGCGTCGCGGTGCCGACCAGGGCCAGGATCGCGGCGTTGCGGCCCTTCCACCCGGCTGTCGAACGGGCGTGCAGGTAGGCCGCGTAGACGACCCAGGTGATGAACGCCCAGACCTCCTTCGGGTCCCAGTTCCAGTACGACGACCAGGCCTGGTGCGCCCAGATCGGTCCGGTGATCAGGACGGCGAAGGTCCACACCGGAAAGCCGAAGGCGTGCATCCGGTAGCCGACCCGGTCGAGGGTGGCCAGCGCCGGCACCCGGGCGAGGTAGCCGGTCTGGCTCGCGCCACGCTTGAGCGAGCGCTCCTTGACGAGGTAGAGCGCCGCGCAGATGCCGCCGAGGGTGAACGCACCGGTCGCGATCACGGCGGAGACGACGTGGATGACGAGCCATGGCGAGTTGAGCGCCTCGGTCAGCGGCGCGACCGGGTCGTAGAGCCAGATGACGGCGACCATCATCAGGATCAGCACGATGGCGACGACGACCGGCGCCATCCAGGCCAGGTCGAACTTGCGGTAGAGCGCGACGTAGAGCAACGCGACCACGAAGGTGCCGGCCAGCGTGAACTCGTACATGTTGCCCCAGGGCACGCGGTTCGGGTCGGCGGCCATGCCGCGCCCGACCAGCCCCACGGCGTGCACCGCGACGGCGACGATCGTGAGCAGGTAGCCGATCCGGCCGAAGAGCGCCATCCGCGCCGAGGCGCCGGCGTCGGCAGGCGAGTCGCCGGTCGCGACCGCCACGGAGCCGGAGGCCGCGCCGACCGAGCGCGCGTCGGCGAGCACCGGCACCTTGCGCATCGCACTCCACTCGACCAGGTGCGCCAGCAGCGCCAGGAAGTAGACCACTCCACAGGCCGCGATGGCCTGGTTGCTCAGGGCCTCCCACGCGGTGTCGCTCACGATGTCTCCTCGTCCGGCGTACGCCGATCAGTGCCTGCTTGCAGAGCGGTGACGATCTCCTCGAGCACCGGCGCGACGTCGCCGCCGCCGGACCGGTCGAGGGCGGCCACCTCGACCAGTGTGCCTGCCCCCTGGCGACGGGTCCGCACCCAGACCCGGCGGGGCCGGATGAACAGCGACCCGAGCAGCCCGAGCAGCGCGAGGCTGACCCCGGCCAGCGCGACGAGCTTGCCGGGCGTCTGGCTGACCTGCAGGCGGGTCCAGGGGGTGATCGAGTCGAACGTGACGCTGCCCAGTCCGTCGGGCAGCTCGACGGTCTCGCCGAGCGAGAGGTCGATGCGGAAGTCGCTGCCGTCGGGCTTGAGCACCTTGGTGGCCTTCGACTTGTCGAGCAGGTAGACCGACTGGCCGGCCGGATCGTCCATGTTCAGGTCGCCGGTGTAGACGAGCATCGACAGCAGCGGGTTCTTGTCGTCGCCCATCACGTTGACCGGGTCGCCGCCGAGCTTGACGTACGTCGGGTACAGCAGCCCCTCGAGCCCGATCCCCTGCGGCTGGGCGTCCGGCGCCTTCACGACGCCGAGGGAGAGGAAGCTCGCGTCGGTCGGCAGGAAGACGGTCGGGCGGCTGTAGACGACGTTGCCGTCACCGTCGCGGATCGTGATGACGGGCGCGTAGCCGTGCCCGATGAGGAAGACCTCGGTGCTGCCGATCTTGAGCGGGTGGTTGACCTTGAGGTCGTAGTCCTGCTCGGCGTCGTCGGGCGACTCGCGGTAGCGCAGGTGCGCCTGAAAGCCCCGGGCCATGCCCTGGCGCGGCCCGCTGGTGAGCCAGTCGATGTCGAAGTCGTCGACGGTGAAGGAGAAGGGCTCCATCCGGTCGGCCTGGAAGAGCGAGCCGGGCACGAAGTCGTCGTAGGAGGTGAGGTTGTTGGAGAAGGTCGTGCCCTGCACCAGGATCACGCCGCCCTTGTAGCCGAGGAGGCCACCGGTCGCGAAGCCCGCCAGCACGATCAGCACCGACAGGTGGAAGACGAGGTTGCCGACCTCGCGCAGGTAGCCGCGCTCGGCGCTGATGCCCTCCTCGCCCTCGCGGGGCGCGCGCAGTCGGTAGCCCCGCTGCGTCAGCACGGCCCGGGCCCGCTCGGCCACCGCCTCCGGCGACTCGCTCGTGTCGTACGACGCGTGGTCGGGCAGCCGCAGCAGGTTGCGGGGGGCCGCCGGCGGCTCCGAGCGGATGTTGCGTGCGTAGACGATCGTGCGCGGGATGATGCAGCCGACCAGCGACACCATCAGCAGGACGTAGATGGCGCCGAACCACACCGACCCGTAGACGTCGAAGAGGTCGAGCTTC
>WLIH01000196.1 GCA_009702305.1 Actinomycetota bacterium
GGGACTGCGCCCCTGATCCGAGCGGCGTCAGCTGGCGGGTGGACCCACGACGAGAGCCGCGCTGGTGAGCACGACGACCAGAGCGACAGCGGTGGCGACCGCGTGCAGCGGGTGGCGCAACAGCCAGGCCACCGGGCGGTCGATGAGCCCCGTCGGCTCCGAGCTGATCAGTCGCCACGCCGGCAGGAACGAGCCGCGGCGCTCGACGTAGCGGTCGAAGGCGACCGTCGCGAACGGCGGGATCGACGACACCAGGCCGAGCAGGGTCAACCCCACCGACCAGCGCTGGTCGACGGCGACGAAGACGGTGGTCACGCAGTACCAGAGGAACACCACGCCGTGGACCATGCCGAAGACCTGCACGCCGACCTCGGTGGTCTCGGTGACGTACTTCAAGAACATGCCGACCAGCAGCAGCGCCCACGTCACCGCCTCGGTGCGCGCCACCGTGCGGAAGTACCGCGACGGGTTGGCCAGGATCACGAGAAAGCTGCTTCGACCAGTCCGGTGAAGAAGCCGAGACCGTCGACGCCGGCGCCGGTGAGGTGCTCGACCGCGTGCTCGGGGTGCGGCATCAGCCCGACGACGTTGCCGCGCTCGTTGGTCACGCCGGCGATGTCGCGCAGCGACCCGTTGGGGTTGACGTCGAGATAGCGCGCGACCACTCGACCCTCGCCCTCGAGCCGGTCGAGGGTCGCCTCGTCGGCGACGAAGCCGCCCTCGCCGTTCTTGAGCACGATGGTGATCTCGGCGCCCTCGTCGTACGACGACGTCCACGGCGTGGCGGCGTTCTCGATGCGCAGACGCTGGTCGCGGCACACGAACTTGCGGTGGTTGTTGCGGATCAGAGCGCCCGGCAGCAGGTGGGACTCGCACAGGATCTGGAAGCCGTTGCAGATGCCGAGCACCGGCATCCCCCGCTCGGCGGCCTCGATGACCTCGGCCATCACCGGCGAGAAGCGCGAGATCGCGCCGCAGCGCAGGTAGTCGCCGTACGAGAAGCCGCCCGGCAGCACGACCGCGTCCACGCCGCGCAGATCGTGGTCCCCGTGCCACAGGGCGACCGCCTCGTTGCCGCCGAGCCGCACGGCGCGCTGGGCGTCGACGTCGTCGAGCGAGCCCGGGAAGGTGACGACCCCGACCTTCACGCGTCCTGCTCCACGCGCACGGTGAAGTTCTCGATCACGGGGTTGGACAGCAGCGTCTCGGCCATCTGGTGCACCTGGTCGAGCACGGCGTCGGTGACCTCACCGGCGACCTCGAGCTCGAAGCGCTTGCCCTGGCGGACGTCGGTGACACCCGAGAAGCCCAGCCGTGGCAGGGCGCCGAGGACGGCCTTGCCCTGCGGGTCGAGGATCTCGGGCTTGGGCATGACGTCGACGACGACTCGGGGCACGGAGCGCTCCTGCAACTGATGGGGTGACGGCGCCCTCAGTCTAGAGCCCGTCGGGTGCCGACGGCGTCGTGGGCAGGGGGACGTCCGGCACACTGGGAGACATGAGCCTGCCGACGACCGGAGCCACCCGCACGCCCGCCTCTCCCCTCAAGCTGGAGTTCCCGCAGTCGCTGGCGGTCTACGACGACTACGCCGCCGCCCAGAAGACCGTCGACTACCTCTCCGACCACAAGTTCCCCGTCGACCAGCTGATGATCGTCGGCACCGACCTCAAGCGCATCGAGCGGATCACCGGGCGGCTCACGACCGGCCGGGTCGCCGTCGGCGGCATCATGTCGGGGTTGTGGTTCGGCCTGCTGATCGGCGTCCTCTTCAGCCTCTTCACCGAGGAGGGCGCCCTCGTCACGATCCTGTCGACGATGGCCCTGGGTGCACTCTTCGGCGTCATCGCCGCCCTGGTCGGCTACGCCGCCACCCGCGGCCAGCGCGACTTCTCCTCGATCACCCAGGTCGTCGCCACCCGCTACGAGGTGCTGGTCGAGCACAAGGTCGCGGCGCAGGCGCGCGAGCAGCTCGCAGGCCTGCCCGGCGCCCTGCCGAACCCCTTCGCCTGACTACCGGTCCGCGCCGCGGCCCATGCGCAGCGCGGAGGCCACGAGCACGACGCCGGCCAGCGCGACGAACGGCCCGATGACCGCCCAGGTCGTGTCGTCGGTCATCGAGCTGCCGCCGATCCAGCCGATGCCCTGGCCCGTGAAGAGCAGGCCGAGGAAGATCAAGACGACGCCGAGGGCGAGGAACGGCGACGCGGCCGGCTTCACGAGAGCTCGCGCTTGAGGATCTTGCCGGTGGCCGTCATGGGCAGTGCGTCGACGATCTGGACGATGCGCGGGTACTTGTAGGAGGCCATCTGCTCCTTGCCCCAGGCGACCAGCTCCTCGGGTGTGGCGGTGGCGCCGCTCTCCAGGATCACGACGGCCTTGATCTCCTCGCCGTGCGACTCGTGCGGCACGCCGATGACCGCGGCCAGCGACACAGCCGGGTGGGTCAGCAGGACCTCCTCGATCTCGCGGGGGTACACGTTGTATCCGCCGCGGATGATCATGTCCTTGGAGCGGTCGACGATGTAGTACCAGCCGTCGTCATCGCGACGGCCCAGGTCGCCGGAGCGGAACCAGCCGTCCTGCAGCACCTCGGCCGTGGCCTCGGGCCGGTCGTAGTAGCCCTTCATGATGTTGTGGCCCTTGATGGCGATCTCGCCGACGGCCTCCGGGTCGGCCTCGATCTCGTCCCACGAGTCGGCCTGGAGCAGCTTCATCTCGACGCCGGGGATCGGGGTGCCGATCGAGCCGACCCGCACCGGCTCGCCGTGCGGGGAGAACGACGCCACCGGCGAGGTCTCGGAGAGGCCGTAGCCCTCGAGGATCGTGACGCCGAACTTCTTCTCGAAGTTCTTGTGGACCTCGACCGGCAGCGCCGAGCCGCCGGCGGCGGCGATGCGCAGGTTGGTGGCGATCGCCGAGACGTCGACGCCGTCCTCGAGCGCGCCGAGCAGACCCCAGTACATGGTCGGCACGCCCGCGAAGAAAGTGACCTTCTCCTTGAGCATCAGGTCGAGAGCAGGCTTGGCCTCGAAGCGCGGGAGCATCACGACCGTGCCGCCGAACGCGAAGCCGCCGTTCTGGATCACGGTCTGGCCGAAGGAGTGGAAGAGCGGCAGCACGCACAGGTAGGTGTCCGGGTGGGCCGCGTCGGCCGCGAAGAGGTCCGCGCCCGAGAGCGCGTTGTCACGCATGTTGCGGTGGCGCAGCTCGGCGCCCTTGGGCTGGCCGGTCGTCCCCGAGGTGTAGAGGATGACGGCGGTGTCGTCCTCGTCGGTGGCGACGGCGTCGAACGTCGGCGCTTGGCCCGCCATCGAGCGGCCCATCGTGTCGGTGCCCTCGATCGGCGACTCCGCGGCCGGGTCCGCGGTGATCATGAAGAAGTGCTCGCACGAGTCGGTCTCGGTGAAGCCGGAGTAGCCCTCCTGCCCGATCGGCAGCTCGGGCGTGCCCTGGAAGCAGAAGTACGCCTTCGCGTCGGAGTCGGCCAGGTGGTAGGCGACCTCACGCCCCTTGAGCAGCACGTTGAGCGGCACCACGGTCGCTCCGGCCTTGAGGATGCCGTAGTAGACGATCGTGAAGTACGGGACGTTGACGCAGCTCAGCGCGACCTTGTCGCCGGGCTGGATGCCCCGGGAGACCAGCAGGTTGGCGATCTGGTTGGCCGCGCCGTTGACCTGGGCGTAGGTCAGGCGGGTCTCGCCGAACACGACCGCGATGCGGTCGGCGTACTTGCTGGTGCTGTCCTCGAGCAGGCTCGACAGGTTGTAGCTGGTCACGCGTGGCCTCCGTCACTGGGTGTGGTCGAGGTCAACCTACTCATCAGTCATGACGTCGCGACAGCGCGCCTGGCCACCAGAATCGTCGACCCAGGAGAGCGACCAGCGCCGGCACGAGCACGCTGCGCACGAGCAGCGTGTCGAGCAGGACGCCGAACCCCACGATGATCCCGATCTGGGTGAGCGTGATGAGCGGCAGCACGCCGAGCACCGTGAAGACGGCCGCGAGCAGGACTCCCGCGCTGGTGATGACGCCGCCGGTGACCGCGAGGGCCCGGTTGATGGCGGTCGTGGCGTCGTGCTCGGCCGCCTCCTCGCGCGCGCGGCTGGTGAGGAAGATGTTGTAGTCGACGCCGAGGGCGACCAGGAACAGGAAGCTCAGCAGCGGCACGCCGAGGTCGAGGGCGGGGAAGTCGAACAGGTGCTGGAAGGCCCACCAGCCTGCGCCGAGGCTGGCGGCGTACGACGCTACGACGGTCGCGACCAGCACGAGGGCCGCGACGACCGAGCGGAGCAGCACCAGGAGCACGATCAGCACGACCCCGAGGATCAGCGGGATCACCAGTCGACGGTCGGCCGCGGCGGCGTCCTGGGCGTCGAGGCCCTGAGCGTCGGCGCCGCCGACGAGCACGTCGCCGCCGATCTCGCCCACCCGGTCACGGATGGTGCCGATCAGGTCGAAGGCCGCCTGCGACTCCGGCTCGGCGCTGAGCACGACGGTCAGCTCGGTGAGGCCGTCGCCGGTGCCGGCCTCCTCGACCGACCGGACGCCGTCGACCTTCTCCAGCGCGGTGCGGACGGCGTCGGCCTCGGCACGGGGCGCGATGACGGCCGTCGGCTGCGAGGCGCCGGCCGGGAAGTGCTCGGCCAGCACCTTCTGACCCACCACCGAGTCGGGCTCGGCGCGGAACTGCTCGGTCTGCGAGAGACCGACCTTGACCCCGACCAGCGGCAGTGCCAGCACGGCCAGCACCGCGACCCCCGCAGCGCCGACGACGACCGGGCGGCGGGTGACCAGCGGGCCGACCTTGGACCAGAAGCCGGTCTCGGCCGGCTCGGGCTGACCGACGCGCGGCACGAACGGCCAGAACAACCCGCGACCGAAGACGGTCAGCGCCGCGGGCAGCACGACGAGGGCGAAGAGCACGGCGACAGCGATGCCGATCGCACCGCCGAACCCGATGCTGCTGCTGAACGGGCTGCTTGCGAGCCCCAGGCACAACAGCGCGAGCACGACGGTGCCGGAGCTGGCCAGGATCGCAGGCGCTGCGCTGCGCAGGGCGACTCGCATGGCGTCGTACCGGTCGTCGACACGGCGCAGCTCCTCGCGGTAGCGCGCGATCAGCAGCAGCGCGTAGTTGGTGCCGGCGCCGAAGACGAGCACGGAGGTGATGCCGGTCGTCGCGCCGTCGGCAGTGAAGCCGAGCACGTGCGTGCCCGCTGCGAGCGCCGTGGCCGCGACCTGGTCGGCGATCGCGACGACACTGAGCGGCACCAACCACAGCCATGGGCTGCGGTAGGTGATGAGAAGCAGGATCGCGACGACGGCCGCTGTGCTGGCGAGCAGGCGCACGTCGGCACCGTCGAAGACCTTGGACAGGTCGACGGTGAAGGCCGGGCCACCGGTCACCGTCGCCTCGAGGCCGTCGGGCAGGTCGCGGGTGGCGAGGTCGCGGATCTGGTCGATCGGCTCGACGAGATCGTCCTCGGCCAGGTCGGTGGAGAGGGGGACGCCCACGAACGCCGCCTCGCCGTCGTCGGAGAAGACCGGGAAGGGCTGCTGACCGCTGGCCGCGACACCGCGCAGGCTGCCGACCAGAGCCTCGACCGCCTGGCGGTCTGCCGCGGTCAGCTGCTCGCCGCCACGGTCGAGCACCACGAACGCCGGGGCGAACTCGGCCGTGTCGAGCTGCTCCTGCAGCCGCGCCACCTGCGCCGACTCGGCGTCGTCGGGTAGGGAGGCGGTGGCGTTGTCGTGCGTCTCGGCCGTGATGCCGGAGACCAGCACCGCGACGGAGAACACCAGCGCGAGCCCGGTCACGACCCAGCTGGCGACCCTGCCCACGAGCCGCCCGACGCCATTACTTCCATCCCTGACC
>WLIH01000197.1 GCA_009702305.1 Actinomycetota bacterium
CACCTCGCAGATCCAGGCCGTGCTCGCCGCGGTCACCGGCCTCACCGACCAGGTGCAGGCCGCCGGCCCCGAGCTCGACGTGCTGCTCGACCTGTTCTCGACGCTCGGCATCGACGCCACGAACCCGACCGCGGCTGCGGCCAACTTCAACCAGGTGCTCGGTCCGATCCTCGGCGCCCTCGGTGGCGGCGCGGGCAACCCCATCCTCGACGGCCTCACCGCCGTCCTGGACGGCGGCGGTCTGACCGACCTGCTGGACCAGATCTTCGGTGGTCTGCTCGGCGGGATCCTCGGCTGAGCGCTCCCTGATCCGGGCCACCCGCCCGGCTGGCACCACCTCGGGCCGGCGCGTCGATGACGCGCCGGCCCGAGGCATGTCCGGCCGCGACCACTGTCGGCGCCGGGAGCGATGATGTCGCCGTGGCCTCGATCGACGACTTCGCAGCGCTCGCCGCGCAGCTGCCTGCCGTGGCGAGCAGCGACCACGGCCGCTATCTGCGCTGGCAGGCGGGCGGCAAGACCTTCGCCTATCTGTGGCCCGCCACGGAGACGGTCGGCCTCAAGCAGACCATCGCCGAGCAGCTCGCCCTGGTGGGCGAGCGTCCAGAGGTCTTCGAGGTGCAGTTCACCGCGGGCGGCTACGGCTGGGTGGTGGTGCGCCTCGCGGGCGTCGACCGCACCGAGCTGGCCGAGCTGACCTTCGAGGCGTGGCGCCTGTCCGCGCCGAGCGCCGTGGTGGCCGAGCGCGACGACCGGCTGCCCCGGTGATCGCGCATCGGCTGTGGTGAGATGGGCCTCCGCCACCGCCCAGCACGGGAGCACCACATGAGCCGCCGCCGGCAGACCCTCTCGATCATCGCCCTGGTCGCCGCGCTGGTGCTCGGTCTCGCGCCGGCCGCGAGCGCCACCGTGCCCAGCGAGGAGCAGTGGCGTGCCGACGTCCGCCAGGCCATGGCCGGCGGCCGGGCCTACCTCACCGAGCGGGCGGCCGACGACCGGCCCGGAGACGGCCGCCTCGCGCTCAACCTGGACATCGACAACTCGATGCTCGCCACGGAGTACGACACCGGCAAGGCGATCGCGGTGGTGCGCCGCTTCACCCGCCACGCCCGCTCCCTGGGCATGGCGGTCCTGGTCAACACCGCCCGCATCGTCGACAAGCGCGCCCACACGCTCGTGGCGCTGCGCGCCGCCGGCTACCGGATCGACGGCCTCTGCATGCGCGAGGCCGGCGTGCGGGTCGCTGCGGGCAAGCAGCGGTGCCGCCGGGAGTTCGTCCGCGACGGCTACACGCTCGTCGCCAACGTCGGCAACCGCGAGACCGACTTCCTCGGCGGCAACTACGAGCGCGCCTTCCGGCTGCCGAACTACGACAACCAGCTCACCTGAGAGCTCAGCGCACGGCCGTGGCGACGTACGACGCCGCGAGGCCCTGGTCGACCGGGCGCCCCGAGCACGCGAACGACGTGTTGGCCTGGTAGCACGACCGGTAGGACGTGCTGGCGTTGACCAGGGTCAGCTCGGCGTACTTCACGTCCCGGGTGGCGAACGGCACGCTGAGCGAGCCGTCGCCCTTCGGGTCGAGCCTGATCAGGCGTCGCACGACCTTGCCCGACGTCGGGTAGGTCGTGAGCACGGCGACCGACCCCTTGCTGCGCTGCGGCAGGTCGACGCGGATCCTCAGTCTGGCCTGACGGCCCAGACCCCGACCCGGCGTGAAGCGCGCGGTCTTGCTGGTCAGGTGGTCGAGGCTCACCCGGTCGCGGCTGCGCTTGCCGGCGGCGAGCTTGACGCTGGAGTGCGGGGCGGCCGTCGGATAGAGCTTGCCGTCGGAGTAGGCCCTGCTCGGACGCCGGTTGGCGTCGGCGAAGTCGGCGAACGTCGCGGCGAAGCCGCCCCGGTTGCGCAGGACCGTGGTCAGCGCCTGGGTCGAGTAGCGGTCGTGGGAGGCGCCCTTGGAGCTGTCCATCGCCTTGAAGAGCTGCAGCACGATCGCCGGCAGTGCCCCCTTCTTCTTGGGGAACTGCTCGCCGAGGTAGCGGATCCAGACCCAGCTGCCGTAGATGCCGATGCCCTCGCTGTCGTCGAGGGATCGGGCCGGGTCGGAGATCGGGCTGGTCTGGAGGTACTGGATGTTGTCGTCGACCTTCGGGTAGAGCTCGTCCTCGACCCAGGCCGAGAGCGACTCGAGGAACCAGCCGTCCTCGGCCGAGTCGTAGGCGTACTGCACGGCGTGGAAGTACTCGTGGGCGGCGGTCACGTGCATGTTCTCGAGGGGGGTGTTGGTCGGGAACTCGTTGGAGGAGTAGTCGTTGTCGAGCACGCAGTAGGCCCAGACGTCGTAGCGGTCGTCGGCGACCTGGTTGGTCTGGTCGGAGGTGCAGTAGCCGTAGAGGCCCTCCGAGCCGATGTCGTCGAGGTAGATGTCAGGCAGGTCGTTGCCGCCCCGGCCACCGTCAGCCTTGGGGGTGCGGTAGCCCGCCTTGCGGTAGATCCCCTGCACCCGGTCCATCGTCGAGATCACCTTGGCGGCGAAGTCGTCGCTGGTCTCGGAGGGGTTCCAGTGCACGCAGGTCAGGGAGCACTCCACGCTGTTCTTGCCGGTCGGCCGGCCACCGATCAGTCGGGCCGTCGCTCGGTCCTCGCGGCTGAGCGCTCCGCGCTGCAGCCACAGGTCGCGCAGCACCATCGTGAGGTCGCGGGAGGCGCCGAGCTGCGCCCGCGCCGCAGCAGGCGACTTGGCGCCGAGCAGTCGCTGAGCCAGGGCGAGGGTCTGCTCGGCCTGGGCTCGCGCACCGAGCGTCGGCGTACGCCGCTCGGGAGCCGTCTGCGCAGATCCCGCCGGAAGCATCAGGGCCGTCGACACGACGGCGGCGACGACCGCCACCAGCACGCCGTGGCGAGCTCGCCGCGCCGTCCGCTGACGGGACCTCTGGTCGGACACGTGACGCTCCACTGCTGTTCCTCTCCCCGGTTGCTGCGCTCTCCCTCGCACCGCCGACAGTAGAGCAACGCGCCTGATCCGCCGCCGGAGCCCGACATCCTATGTGATATCGATACTCATTAGATGAGAGGTCGACCCCGACCTCGTCCGCAACCCCGGCGGACCCTCCGCCACCGAGAGGAGCACCATGAACCACACCGATCTCCGCAAGGCGGTCGCCGCCGCGACCGGGCTCAGCGGCGCCGACGCCGACCGCGCCGTCACCGCCACCCTGGCCACGATCGCCGACGCCCTGGCCGCGCGCGACAAGGTGACGCTGCCCGGCTTCGGCACCTTCGAGACCCGAGAGCGCGCGGCCCGCACCGGCCGCAACCCGCAGACCGGCGCGGCGCTCGAGATCGCGGCGAGCACGTCGCCGGCCTTCAAGCCCGCCACCGCGCTGAAGCGCCAGGTCGCCGGCGGCTGAGCACCACCCACCGGCGAAGACCCACCAGGGAAGGAGCCCCGTCGCATCGACGGGGCTCCTTCTTCACCAGCTGGACTTCGTGATCCCCGGCAGCTCGCCCCGGTGCGCCAGCTCGCGGAAGCGGATCCGGGAGGTGCCGCTCTTGCGCAGGTAGCCGCGCGGTCTCCCGTCGATCTGGTCGCGGTTGCGCAGCCGCACCGGCGAGGAGTCGCGCGGCAGGGCGGCCAGCGCCTGCACGGCGTCGAGCTGCTCGCGCGATCCGCGCTCGGCCGCGATCACGCGACGACGCAGCTCCGCGCGCCGATCGACGTACGCCGCCACGATCCGCTCTCGCCGGCGCTGCGCTGCGATCTTGCTCTGCTTGGCCATCAGCGCTCCTCCCGGAAGGTCACGTGTCGTCGCACGCGCGGGTCGTACTTGCTCAGCTCGAGCCGGTCCGGATCGTTGCGCCTGTTCTTGCGGGTGACGTAGGTGTAGCCCGTGCCGGCCGTCGAGCGGAGCTTGACGATCGGGCGGATCTCGCTGCCGCGCCCGGCCATCAGAGCCGCCCGCCCCGGCCCTGGATCTCGGCGACGACCGCCTCGATGCCGCGGACGTCGATCACCTTGATCCCGCGCGCGCTGACGCGGAGCGTGACCTGTCGGCCCAGGCTGGGCACCCAGTAGCGCTTGCGCTGGATGTTGACGTCGAAGCGGCGGTTGGTCCGCCGGTGCGAGTGGGAGACGCGGTGACCGAAGCCGGGCTGCCGGCCGGTCACCTGGCATACCTGTGACATGTCGTTCCTCCTTCTGTCATAATGAGAACGATTATCAGTCTACAGAGAGGAACGGCCCGATGAAGAAGGGCATCCACCCCGCATCCCGGCAGGTCGCCTTCCGCGACCGCGCGGGCGAGCACGTGTTCGTGATGACCTCGACGCTGACCAGCGAGCAGAGCATCGAGATCGACGGGCACCGCTACCCGCTCGTCGAGGTCGACGTGTCCAGCGCGAGCCACCCCTTCTGGACCGGCCGCGGCCGCGTCGTCGACACCGAGGGCCGGGTCGAGGCCTTCGAGCGCCGCTACGGGCGCCGACCATGAGCACCCCGGTCGTGCTGATCACCGGCGTGGATCCCGGCGCCATGGCCGCGGCGATGGTGAGCCTGCAGTTCGACCTTCGGCACGCGGTCGCCGTACGCCACCACATCGACCCCGAGCGCCAGGTGCTCCAGCGCGTGGTCAGCGACGTGACGGGCATCGTCGAGCAGGAGGAGATCGAGCTGGCCCACGCCTGCGTCAGCTGCGCGTTGCGCGAGGACATCATCCCCACGCTCGACCGGGTCGCCGGCGACGGCCGCTGGGCACACGTCGTCGCCCACCTGCCGATCGGCGCCGAGGCCACCCAGGTCTGCGACGTGCTGGCGTGGGAGACCCGGCTGGCGCACACCCTGCACGTCGCCAGCGTCGTGACGGTCCTGTCCGGGCGCGCGCTGGTCGACGACCTGCTCGGCGACGACCTGCTGGTCGAGCGCGGCCACCACAGTTCGCACGACGACCACCGCGGTGTGGGGGAGGTCGCCGGCGCGATGATCGAGTACGCCGACGTGGTCGTGATCGCCGACGAGTGCGGACCGGTCGCGGTCGACCTGGTGCGCACGCTGGCGCGTCCCGACGCGGAGGTGGTGCTGGGCTGCGACCAGCTCGATGCCGGGCGGCTCGCGACCCGCCTGCACCGACATGAGCGCACGCACGCGTGGAGCAGCCCGATGCGCGGCGGCCCGTTGCCGCCTGCCGCCTCACCGCAGGTATGGGTGCGCGACCTCCGCTCGGGCGCCGGCTTCCACCCGCAGCGGCTGCTCGACGGCCTCGACGCCCTGGGCGGCGGACGCCACCGCTCGCGCGGCTGCTTCTGGCTGCCGACGCGGCCGGGCCAGGCACTGGTGTGGGACGGTGCCGGCGGCCAGCTCAGCATCGGCGCCGGACAGCCGTGGCGGCGCGCGACCCCGATGACGCGCATCGTGCTGGTCGGCACCGGCACCGCGCCGGCCCATCTCGACGCAGCGTTCGCCGACCTGCTGCTGCGCCCCGACGAGTCGGGCCGAGGTCGGTACTGGGAGGTCAGCGAGGACGGCTTCGAGCCATGGCTCGGACCGGTGCGGGGGGCCGCCTGATGGCCGTGCCGAAGCGGCGTACGTCGCGCAGCAACACCCGCCACCGCCGCTCGGCGTGGAAGGCCGTGCCCGCCGATCTGGTGCCGGTCGTCGTCGACGGCGTCACCCACCGCGTGCCGCGCTCGCTGGTGGCCGCCGTGCACCGCGGGCTCGTCGACCCCGCCACCGGACGACGCCTCAGCCCCCCTCAGGAGAAGCCGTGAAGGTCCGCAACTCGCTGCGCTCGGCGAAAGCCCAGCCCGGCTCCCAGGTGGTGCGCCGCCGCGGGCGCACCTACGTCATCAACAAGCTCAACCCACGCCTCA
>WLIH01000198.1 GCA_009702305.1 Actinomycetota bacterium
CGCAGCCGCTTGGCGACCGCGAAGCCGTCCATGCCGGGCATGTTGACGTCGAGGGTGGTGATCAGGGGGTTGTGCACCCGCACCGCCTCGACGCCGGACGGACCGTCCTCGGCGAGCACCGTGCGGAACCCCGACTGGGTCAGGACGATGTCGATCAGGTCTCGTACGTCTGGATCGTCCTCGATGATGACGGCGGTCCAGTCGTTGCCGGCTTCCATACCCTCACCCTAACGAACCCCAGGGGTCCTGGTGACCACATGGTCGAGCCAGCGTCGAGCAGCGCTCACCAGCCGGCGGCGCGGGCCTGCGCGAAGGCGCGCGTGGGCCAGAACTCCCCTGCCGGTGGACCCCCGTGGCAGTCGCCGTCGCTCTCGCCGGGAGGCTTGATCCACAGGTAGGCGTCGAGATCGGTGTCGTCGTCGACGAAGCCCGGCAGGTCGCCCAGCGCACGCCCGGGCGGGTTGCACCAGTCCTCGGTCGAGCCGTTGCCGTTGCGGCCCCGGTCGGTGACCCAGTGAGCGCCGCCGAGCAACCGGCTGACGCGTTCGGCGTAGGCGAGCTCGTCGGCGTCGCTCTGATAGTTGGAGACATTGGTCGAGAAGCCGCGCACCCGGTCGACGCCGACCTGCTCGAGCAGACGGGCGACCGTGGCCGCCGGCACCCAGTCGGCGTGGCCCCCGTCGACGTACGTCGCGACGCCGGCGGTCGCCAGCACCCCCACGGCCTCCTCCAGGAGCCTGATCCGCTGCGCGCTGCGTCGGCACTGCACCGTCGAGACGAGGGCGTCGGGCTCGACGACGACGGCCGCGATCTCGCCGCTCGCCGCGGCGGTCGCGATCTCCTGCACCCACGGCACGTAGTCGCTGACCGAGAGCCCGCCGCTGGAGAAGCCGCCCGTGCAGTCGCGGTCGGGGATGCCGTAGACGACGAAGAGCGGCACCTGCTCGGCGAGGGTCGCGGCCGCGACCACGCCGGCGACGTAGGGACCGACCGCGCCGGGCGGATACTCCTCCGGGGTCAGCCAGATGCCGGAGGGCACCGCGGCGATCCGGGTGAAGACGTCCGCCTGGTCGGTGTCGCCGTCTGCGGCCGCCTGGCGCGCCGCCTGCACGGCGTTGGACTCCGGGTCGACGTACTGCGGACGCGCCTCGAAGGGGTTGGCCGGCAGGGGGTCGGGGGCGTAGGGACCGAGGCCCCGCTCACGGGCGAGCACCAGTCCGGCGCCGGCGACGACCAGGACGACGACCAGCAGAGCGACCAGGATCGGGGAGGCGCGGCGCCGAGCCGGGGGCGGTCGGCCGGCGTCGTCAGGCATGTCCCCATCATGCCGGAGGGCCGAGCACCAACCGGGCGAAGTCGGTCAACCGGGCGCCGGATCCGTCCTAGGATTCGCACGACGGATCCCGAGGTGGGTCCCGCACCGTCGCGACGACCGGGTCAGGAGCAACGCAGTGGACGCTGGGCGCGAGGTGCAGCCGGCGGTCGCGCCCGGACCGGTCACGGAGACCCGGGTCGAGGCGAGCCGCCGTCGCCTGGACCGCCGCTACTTCCCCGAGCTCGACGGCATCCGTGCGGTGTCGATCCTGCTGGTCTTCACCGTCCACGTCGGCACGCCGTTCTGGGCGCAGGTCAACGGCGGCACCGGTGTCAGCATCTTCTTCGTGCTCAGCGGCTTCCTGATCACGACCCTGGCGTTGCGCGAGGAGGCCAGCCGTGGCCGTCTGGACCTCCGCGCCTTCTACGTGCGACGGATCTTCCGCATCTACCCGCTCTACTTCACCGTCCTGGCGATGTACGCGGTCCTGCTGCTCGGCCTGGGCCTCTTCGAGGACCGTCGCGAGGTCTTCATCCGCTCCCTGCCCTACTACCTGGGCTTCATGCCCGAGGTGGTGCGGATCGGCAACTTCCAGCCGCAGCCGCCGTTCGCCGGCGCGTGGTCGCTCGGCATCGAGGAGAAGTTCTACCTCGTCTGGCCGCTGCTGGGGTTCGCGCTGCTCGCCGCGCGCTTCCGCCCGAGGATCGCGGTCCTCTGCGTGCTGGTCGTCGGCACCGTCATCGGCACGCTCTTCTCGATCTTCTTCTACATCCTGGCGCCCTATGCCCTGATCGCGATGGGGTGCGTGGCAGCGGTGCTCGCCCACCGACCCGAGTGGACGGCACGGGTGGCGGTGTTCGCCCGCCCCTGGGTCCTCGCGGCGCTCCTCGCCGCTCTGGCCGTCATCCAGGTGAGCCTGCCGGCCATCACCGAGGGCATGACCGCCTTCGTGCTGTACGGCGTGCCGGTCACCTTGGCGCTGATCGGGATCGTCGCCGGCGACGGACCCGTCAATCGCTTCCTCACCCTGCGGCCGTTGGTCTTCCTGGGCCGCATCTCCTACGCCTTCTACCTCTCGCACAACTTCGGCATCAACGGCGTGCAGCTGGTGCTGCCGAAGACCGAGTTCTTCCAGGGCTTCGTCGCCGTGCCGATCGGCCTGGCCGTGGCGATCGCGATGGCATGGGTGCTGCACCTGGTGATCGAGCGTCCGATGCTGCGGTGGGGTCACCGGATCACCGCTCGGATGCGCGCCCGCGAGTCCGACGCCTCGCCGGCGGCGGCCTCGTGAGCACCCGGCTGGTGCTCGCCTCGGCCTCGCCCGCGAGGCTGGCGACCCTGCGCAGCGCCGGGGTCGACCCGCTGGTCGTGGTCTCCGGGGTCGACGAGTCGGTGCTGGACGGATTGTCGCCGAGCGACCTTGCGCGCGGGCTGGCCGAGCTCAAGTGTGCCGCGGTCGCCGACAGCGACCGAGCGCCCCGCGGGGCGCTCGTGCTGGGCTGCGACTCCGTGCTCGAGCTCGAGGGCGAAGCGCTCGGCAAGCCGCGGGACGCAGCCGATGCGGTGCGGCGCTGGCAGGCGATGCGCGGCCGCTCCGGTGTCCTGCAGACCGGTCACTGCCTGCGCGACACCACGACCGGAGAGCAGCTCTCGGCCACGGCGTCGACCACCGTGCACTTCGCCGACGTCAGTGACGAGGAGATCGCCGCCTACGTCGCCACCGGCGAGCCGCTGCACGTGGCGGGCGCTTTCACCGTCGACGGCCTCGGGGGTGCCTTCGTCACGCGGATCGAGGGCGACTTCCACAACGTCGTCGGGGTGAGCCTGCCCTTGCTCAGAGAGCTGCTGGCGGGACTCGGCCACTCCTGGACGGCCCTGTGGTCCCCTCGCTGACCGGACCGTCCTGCGGGGACGCCTCGGGGGGATAGATGTCCCCGAGGTTGATCGGGCGCTTGAAGACGAACGTCCGGAACAGCCAGAACCGTGCGGCCACGCCGAGCACCAGGCCGATCACGTTGGCCGAGATGTTGTCGGAGTAGGGGTCGTCCAGACCGAGCAGGTCTCGGCTCACGGCCAGGCACAGGATCGGGATGCCCATCGTGACCACGTTGATCACCACGAACGCCGAGCGGCCACCGTCGGCGTGCTGCGTGGGCCGCTCGCGGAACGCCCAGCTGCGCGTGCCGCGGTAGCTGATGAACATGCCGACGGTGTTGGCGATGACGAACGCCAGGATCGGCTGGTCGGCCAGCAGCGCGTGCTCGCCCGTGTTGAACCCGTGGACGAGCGCGTTGAAGATCAGGAGGGCGATGATCGTGGCCAGGCCGCCGACCGCCAGGAAGCGCCCGGCTTCCGTCAGGAGGCGCTGCCACCGGTCACCCATGGGTGAAGGCTAACCGGGCCGCTCCCGGGCGAGGCGCTCAGCCCGCGAAGATCGGCGGTGTCTCCACGACGATCGGGTCGAGACCCGGCAGCGCGAGCACGACGCGGACCTGACCGGTGCCCTGGTCCACCGTGACACCGACGGGCCCCGGCTCGGGCTCCGGCTCCGGCTCCGGCTCGGTGCCAGGTCCGGACGGCGTGCCCTGGCCCCCGCCGCCGGACGACGGGCCGGGCGAGGGGCTGGACGACGGGTCGGACGACGGGTCGGGCGCCGTCGGCGCGGCGGGGACCGCGACCGGCGCCAGGACGATCGGGGTGCGCTCCGGGGCGAGGACCGGCTCGAGCCCGGACTCGGTGCCCGGCTCGGCCGCCGGTGCCGGCGCGGCGGGTGACTCCTCGGAGAGCTCGGTCGGCCCGACGACGGGCGTCCCCGCCGCAGCCGCGGGAGCCGTGTCGGAGCCGAGGTCGACGACCCCGGTCGCGACCGCCGTGACGGCGGCGATCACCGCGGCGCCGGCCAGCAGCGCTGCGCCGCGACGCGGACGGCTGGTCACGGACGGCTGGCGGACCGCCTCGACCAGCGGCGCGGAGCGCACGCCGCGCGAGAGGGTCGCCAGGTGGGCTCCGCCGTCGGCGCCCAGGACCACCGCGGCGATCCACTCGCGGACCTCGCGACGCTGAGCGGCGCGCAGCGTGCTGGCCGCGCCGTCGGCCATCACCGCGGCGAGCTCCCGGCCCGGGGCGGCGAGACCGGAGTCGGCCGCCTCTACGACCGCGCGGCCGAAGGCGGTCACCGACGACGCCACCAGAGCGCGAGCGGCGACGTCGCTGATCGCGAGCCGATCGGCCAGGACGGCGGGCTTCTCGACCTCCACCGCGCCGTACCAGAGCGCGATGCGACGCTCCGGGCTCAGCCGCTCGAACGCGGTCGACCACGCGTCGTGGGCGTTGCCGTCGTGGGGGGTCAGGTCGAACGGGTTCTCGGAGGGCACGTCGGTCCAACGCCCCCTGCGACGCCGCGCTAGCCGTGACGTCGAGCACGTCTGGACCAGTCGCCCGCCGGTGGCCTACTCGACGGGCAGGCCGAGTCCTCGCGCGATGAGCATGCGCTGCACCTCCGAGGTGCCCTCCCCGATCTCGAGCACCTTGGCGTCGCGGTAGAACCGGGCGACGGGGTACTCCTCCATGAAGCCGTAGCCGCCGAACACCTGCGTCGCGATCCGGGTGGCCGTGACCGCCGACTCCGTCGAGTAGAGCTTCGCGACGGCGGCCGCCTGCTTGAACTGCTGGTACGGCGCACCCGCGTCCTTGAGGGCAGCCGCGCGGTAGGTCAGCAGGCGTGCGGCGTGGACCATCACCTCCAGATCCGCGATCTGGAAGGCCACGCCCTGCTTGCGGCCGATCGGGCCGCCGAAGGTCTGCCGCTGCCCGGCGTACTCGACGGCCATGTCGAGGCAGGCCTGAATGCACCCGACGGAGAGGGCGGAGATCGCGACCCGGCCGTCGTCCAGGGTGGCGAGGAACTGCGCGTAGCCCCGGCCGCGCTCACCGAGGAGATGGTCGGCCGGGACCCGGGCGCCCTCGAACGAGAGCGGGTGGGTGTCGGACGCGTGCCAGCCGAGCTTGTCGTAGGCCTTCTCCGCGACGAATCCCGGTGTCCCGCTCGGCACCGTGATGGCCGAGATCTCGGGCCGGCCGTCGTCCCGGGTCCCGGTGCGCGCCGTGACGGTGACCAGCGACGTGATGCTCGAGCCGGAGTTGGTGATGAACTGCTTGGCGCCGTCGATCACCCACTCACCGTCGTCGAGCGCCGCTCTGGTCGTGGTCGCTCCGGCATCCGAGCCCGCACCGGGCTCCGTCAGACCGAAGCCGGCCAGGGTGCGACCGGCGACCAGATCGGGCAGCCACCGCTCCTGCTGCTCACGCGTGCCGAAGGTCAGGATCGGGTTGATCCCGAGCCCGACCGCCGCCTGGAGGGTGATCCCCATCGACTGGTCCACCCGTCCGATCTCCTCGATCGCCACGCACAGGCTGGTGAAGTCGCCGTCCTCGCCGGCCCCTCCGAACTCCTCCGGGGACGTCAACCCGAACAGGCCGAGCTCGCCCATCTCCTGCACGACGTCGACCGGGAAGTGGTGCTCACGGTCCCACTGCGCCGCA
>WLIH01000199.1 GCA_009702305.1 Actinomycetota bacterium
ATCAGACCCGGTCGAGACTGGCGGTCCGGCGGCTCTCGCGTTCGAACCACGTCAGCAACAGCAGCCCCAGGACGGTGTAGAGCAGGCCGACGCCGAGTTCGCGGCCGAGCAGGCCGCCGACATCACCCAGGGAGCTGTCGCCTGCCACCAGCCTGGCCGCCTCGATGCCGTGGGTGAGCGGCATCCAGCTGCCGACGGTGACCATCCACCCGGGGAGGTCCGCGGGGGCGACGTTGACCCCGGAGAAGACCAGCAGCAGGCAGAAGACCACGTTGCCGGCGACCGCCCCCTCGCGCACCCGCAGGCAGACCGCACCGATGGCCAGTCCCAGGCCGGTGCACGACATCGAGGTCACCACGACCACGACGAGCACCGACGGCCACGCCTGCAGCGGGATGTGCGCGTCGAGGAGGAGCGTGCCGGCCAGGACGCCGACGAGCGCCACCCACCAGCCGTTGACGATCACGGGCAGCGCGCGGCCGAGGAAGAGCGGCAGCCGACGGGCCGGGGTCGCGAGCACGATCGAGAGCGTGCTCGCCTCGCGCTCGCCCTGGATGGTGAAGGTCATCGCGAAGACGCAGGGGATCGCGGCGTAGTTGAGCGCGTTGCCGATGACGTAGAACTCGTCGTTGCCGACGCCGGCGCTGCGCCCGACGTACGCGAAGAGCAGCACCTGGCAGATGGGGCTGACGATCAGGGTCGGGAAGAGGATCCAGGGGTTGAGCCAGTCGAACATCGCGCGGTAGCTCATCCGGCCGCCGATGAAGAAGATCCGCAGGTTGGTCCTCATGTCAGCGCCAGGGACGCGTGCCGGCGGGCGGAGTCGACCAGGACCCGGCCGAGCCAGGAGGCGAGGACGGCGTACGCCGCCCCGACGGCCAGGCAGATCGCCAGGTCTCCCCACGGGCTGCCGCCCGACGCCGCCGACCGGATGGCGTCCATGCCCCACGTCGTCGGGATCGCCCACGAGATCGGGTGCGACCACGCCGGCAGCGCGGAGAGGGGGATGACGAACCCGCACAGCAGCCAGCCGGGGTACTCCAGCGCCGCACCGAGCGACCACGCCGTGCGGTAGCGCACCGCCGTCACCGCGATGAAGAAGCCGACCAGGGCGAGCGTGACGCCGGTGAGCAGCACGCTGAGCAGGAACAGCGGCCAGCTCGCGATCTCGAGCCTGATGCCGAAGACCAGTCGCTCCCAGATCATCGTGGCGACCACGCAGTAGATGCCGATCGTCGACATGGCCAGGCAGATCGGCACCAGGATCCGGGAGAACGACGTGGGTGCGGCGACCACCAGCTCGAGGGTGCCGGCCCAGCGCTCGCGGCTCAGCAGCGACGCGGCGACCACCCCCTGCGCGGTCCACATGCCCATGATGGCGACGCCCAGCCCGGCGTACTGCAGCGCGTCGGCGTCGCCGCGCACGCGGTAGACCAGCAGCGTCGCCGTGGCGAACATCAGCGGGAAGAAGACCGCGAGCGCACCCTCGAACGCCGACGTGGTGAGGATCTTGAGCTGGAGCCAGTAGCAGATGGCCTGCTGGCGCAGGAAGCGCGTCACGAGCCGCTCACGAGCTCGACGTAGGCGTCCTCCAGGGTGGGCTCGCGGGTGGCGACACGTCCGACGCGCACGTCGCCGAGGCGAGCCAGCACGGACTGGGTGATCTCGGCTGCGGCATCGCACTGCACGAGGAGCACCTGCAGCTGGCCGCGCTCCTCGACCCCGACCGAGCGCACCCCCGCGAGTCCCCCGATCGCGGTCACGGCATCGTCGCTGACCCCGTAGGTCTCGACCTCCAGCACCCGACCTCCCGCGACGCCCTGCTTGAGCTGCTGCGGCGTGCCCTCGGCGACGATCTCGCCCGAGCGGATGACCGCGATCCGGTCGCACAGCTCGTCGGCCTCGAACATGTAGTGGGTGGTCAGCAGCACGGTCTTGCCCTGGGCGGTCAGCGCGCCGATGGTCGCCCGCAGCTCGCGTGCGCCGACCGGATCGATGCCGATGCTCGGCTCGTCGAGGAAGATCACGTCCGGGTCGTGGAGCAGACCGCGGGCGATGTGCAGCCGTTGACGCATGCCGCGGGAGTAGCCCTCGACACGCTCCTTCTCCCGACCGGTGAGGCCGACCAGCTCGAGCAGCTCGCCGATGCGCTGCTTCTGCTCACGCGGCGCGACGCCGTAGAGCTCGGAGAAGTAGCGCAGGTTGTCGAGCGCCGAGAGCCGCTCGTAGAGGCCGCGGTCGCCGCCGAAGACGTAGCCGATGCGACGGCGCACCTCGCGCACGTCGTCGACGACGTCGTGGCCGAGCACGCGGGCGGTGCCGCTCGTCGGCAGGAGCAGCGTGATCAGCATCTTGATCGTCGTGGTCTTGCCGGCGCCGTTGGGCCCGAGCAGACCGAACAGCTCGCCAGGCTCGATGGAGAAGGTGACGCCCTTGACCGCCTCGACGTCCTTGCGGGTGCGCCGGATCGCGCCAGAGTGGGTGCGGAAGCTGCGCCGCAGATCGACGGCTTCGACGGCTGGCATGGGCGCGAGGCTACTGGCCACGCGTCTCGAGGTCGCGCGGTTTTCGCGCCTGCGTCCCGCACGCGACCGGGGCGGACCGCCGACCGAGTGGTCGGCGGCCCGCCCCGGGACGCGATGCGGTGCTCCTAGACGGTGCGCGACACCCGGTCGACGACCTTGCCGTCGCGGATCCAGGCGATCACGACCTGGTGGGCTCCCCGCCCGATCAGCTCGCTCATCGCGAACGGCATGGCGCCGTGCTGGGTCACGACGGTCCGGGTCGCGACGACCGTGCCGTCGACGATCAGCTGGACCCGCTCGTCGGCCTTGGTCGGGCAGCCCGTGTCGCTGGCCGACGCGGCCGTGGGGCAGGCGTCGACGGTGTCGAACATCCCGTCGCCGTCGGTGTCGGGACAGCCACCGCCGACGGAGGGCCCCGCCTTCGTCGCGCACTTGTCGGCGACATCGGGGACGCCGTCACGGTCCTTGTCCGCCTTCACCGTGGTCAGCTCCGCGGTGAGGGTGTACGTCGTCGGCTCGAGGATCTGCTGCGGGTCGACCGTGATCGACAGGTCGCGGCGCGCCCAGGGCACCAGCACCGTGATGGTGCCGTCGCCCTCCTTGAGCTTCTGACCCGAGCCGCCGTTGACCAGCAGACCGAAGGTGCTGGCACCGGCCCAGGACAGCGTGACCTTCGCGGTGGCCTGCTTGGCGATCGGCAGCGCGTAGTAGTCGCGGTTGTCGACGGCGCTGACCAGGCCGACACCGAGCGTGCTGTCGGTGGGCAGCACCATCGCCCCACCCTCGGGAGTGATGTCGGACGTCGTCGTGGCGACCTTGTCGGCCACCGGCGCGTCACGGGTCTCGCGACCCATCTTCGGCGCGGCCAGGCGCAGCCCGGCGCCGTCCGGGGCGGAGTCCACCGTGGCGATCCAGTCGTTGGCGCGGGCGTGCAGGCCGGTGATCGCGTTGACGGTGTACGGCGCCACGATGTGCTGGTCGGCGAGGTAGTCACGGCGCACGTGGAAGGTCACCGTGTTGGCGTCGTAGTCCCAGCTCACGGAGCTGTCCGGGAGGTAGTAGCCGGTCCCGTTGTCCATCACCTTCGGGATGCCGGACACGTCACCGGTGCCGATGAACGAGTCGAAGCGCCGACCCGAGACGAGCAGGCTGTAGGCGTTCACCGAGCCGCCCTGGGCGACCGGCGACAGCAGCGACACCGACATCGTCGCGTTGACCATCCGCTTGTCGACGGAGACCTTGACCCCCGTGAGGTCGGTGATCGGGGCGAGCCCGTCGGACTCGGGGTCCGTGGCGGAGGCCCGGCGCTTGGTCGGCGCCTTGGCGAGCGGCACGTTGGTCGCGGCACCCTTCACCACGAGCCGGCCGTCGACGACCTTGAGGGACGAGGCCGTGAGGCTCGGGCGGGTCGTCGCCACCGGGTCCGGCGACCAGGAGCCGTAGCTCAGCGGGATCGCGCTGAGGTCCGGCTGCGGACAGTCGAGCGGATCACCGGTGGAGGAGGCGTAGAGGTGGTCGTCGGGGTGCTGCACCTGGAAGGAGCTGGTGCCGTCGCCCTTGACGTCGTTGGGGACCAGTGGATCGCGCTTGTCGACCTTGCCGTCGGAGTTGACGTCGAGGTACCTGCTCATCCGCAGGGCGAAGCCCTCGACGTCGAGCGTCGAGACGCACTTGGCGATCCCCGGCGGGTCGGTGCTGTAGGCCATGATGTCGTTGGTCGGCGTCGGTCCCCACGGCCCGTCGGCGCCGTCGCCCACGTGGCCCATGCTCAGGCAGTGACCGAACTCGTGCGCGACGAGGTCGAAGAGTCCGAAGAAGTCCGAGGCGCCCGGCACCGGGTCGACGGCACCGTTGACCGCGAAGCAGACGTTGCCGCCGACGCCGCCGCAGTCCTCGACGTAGATGCCGCCGTCCTCGCGACCGTGCTGCTCGAAGCCGGGCAACTTCTGCCAGGACTTGAAGTTCATCGCCTGCGGCACGTCGGCGCACGGCACGCCCTCGCCGTCGATGACGCCGAGCTCGCCGGCGAAGTAGACCGGGTCGATGCCGATGCCGATGCCGCCGGCGGGGTTGCTGAGCACGACCACGATCTCAGGGTCGACCAGCGACAGCGGCTGCGCGAGCGCGCCCGTCGGGTCGACGACGACCTGGTGGGTGCGGATGTTCATGTCGAAGCCCTCGTCGAGCCAGTCGAGGTCCATCTCGTCGGCGAGGTAGTGGACACCGCCGTCCCACATCATCACGGCCTGCTCCGCAGCGCGCGTGTCGCGCTCGGTGGCCGGAGAGACCGGCACCACGATGTCGACGTCCACCTTGGGGCTGTCGATCGCATTGAGCCCGACCTTCATGTGATAGCAGAGGTTGTCGGGGTTCATCGGGTCGCGGTCGACGACGCAGTCGGCCGGCAGGTCGCCGTCGCCCCAGCTGGGACGGACGAACTCGCTGGCGGGACTGCTGGACGCTGCTGAGCCGAATGCCACGGACGCGAGCGTCGAGACGATCACGGACGCGATGAGGTACCTACGAGCCATGCCCAGTGAACGACGGATCCCGCGCGAGGCTAGGGCCCGACTCTGTTCCGGGCCGAAATAGCTGCGGCGGTCCGGACCAGCGACGCCCGTCACACCGCCGGCCGCCGGGGGTCACGACGAAATCAGGGGCGCAGCCGCCGCAGGCAGTGGCCGACCTCGTCGCCCACCAGGCCGAACTGCTCGAACGGGTCGAGGGTGGCGGCTCCGGGATCGAAGGTCGCGTTGACGGCGACGCAGATCTCGCTGTCACCGCAGGCCTGCCGGGCGATGCCCTCGGGGAGGCTGTGGTGGCCGGAGAACGACGGCAGCTGAGCCCAGACGTCCAGGGCCAGCGGGTCCTCGAGCACGGCGCATCGCGCGCCGGTGTCGTCGTACAGCTCGAGCGCCGGACCCCCGTCCCCCGGGTCGGCGACGGTCGCCGCGACGAGGAGCATCTCCGCGTCCAGGACCGGGTACGCCGACTCGCCGGCGGCCAGGCGGACGGTCGAGACGTGGATGTCGGACCCGGCCGGCGCACCTGCCGCCTCGGTCATCGAGCCCATCCCCTGCTGCCACATCTGCGCTGCGCCGGTGACGGCCTTGGCCGCGCTCTCACCGGCCTCGGAGTCCGGCACGACGACCACGATGTCGACGGACTCGGCGCCCTGGGCGGCCAGCTCGGCGCGCAGGTCGGCGCACGGACCTTCGGTGTCCTCGCTCAGCACCGGCCCCAGGCAGGAAGCGAT
>WLIH01000002.1 GCA_009702305.1 Actinomycetota bacterium
ACGTCTCCGGCGCGGAGACCACCACCGTCGGAGTCGTCTCGTGGGTGCTGCTGGCCGACTCGTGGCACGCCCTGCGCCCTCACACGACGGCCGAGGGGCATCGCGTCCAGATCCGTCGGGTGAGTCCGGCCGACCTCGCCGCGGAGCTGGCCCCGGTGCTGGCGGAGGTGGCGGCATGAGCACGCCGGCCTCGGACGTCACGACCGCCGCGACTACGGCGACCCGCCAGCGCACGTCGGCCTCGGTCGAGGGCGCCGATACCCGCGACAAGTACGAGCAGATGCTGAGGCTGGCCGACCTCTTCGACTCCACCGGGGACGAGATGCGCGCCCGGTCCCGGCTCGGTGCCGAGATCCTGCGCGACGAGGCGGTGAGCGAGTCCGGCCCGCTCTCCCCGACGACCTGGACGGTCGCCGAGGACGAGATCCAGCAGGCCACCACCGGCAAGCGCGGCCTGCTCAACCGCTCGATCGAGCTCGACGCCGACGCCCTCGTCGTGCGCGCCACGGTGCAGACCTACCGCTGGATCGACGAACTGCAGGCGGCCGCCTACGAGACCCTCGGCAGCATCGCCGGACGCGCGATCGGCTACCTCGCACCCGAGGTCGCCCTGGGTGGCGCCATCGTGTCGGCCGGGCTGATCGAGACCGACGCGCTCGATCGCGACGACGTGGCGGCGTACCTCAACGAGCTCGCCGAGAACAACCCCGAGCTGATGGACCACGTGAGCAGCGGCGGCGGCGGCCTGCTCGACGGGCTGCAGATGCGCTCCCTGCTCACGGCCGGCTTCCTGGCCGGCGAGTCGGGTCGAGCCGCGGCGATCGCCGGGCTGCGCTCGGTGGGCGTCGACGCGTTCGGTGTCGACTTCGGCTCGGCGCTGCGCGACATCGCCGGCGGCCTGGTCGAGCCGCCCACTCCCGCACCGGAGGTCTCCGCCCAGCCGGGCGCCGCACCTCGCGGTCTCGAGGACCTGATGACCACGCTCGCATCGATCAATGCCGGCGTCGTCGTGCACACGGTCGGGTCCAGTCGCTACATCGCCTACCTCACCGGGCTCGACGGCTCTCCCGCACGCAGGCTGCGCCTCGTCGGCGGCGACCACGCGGCCTACGCGACAGCAGTGGTGCAGGCGATCGAGACGGCGGTGTCCGGTGACGAAGGCGCCCGCGTGATGCTGGTCGGCTGGGGGCAGGGTGGCGTGACGGCTGCCGAGGTGGCTGCCGCACCGCCCACGTCGTCGTTCGCCATCGACCAGGTCGTGACCGCCGGCGCGCCGGCAGCACAGGTGCCTCGCATCCCGTCGGCCACCCGCGTGCTGTCACTCGAGGACCGGTCCGATCCGGTGGCCCTGCTTGGCTCGCTGATCAACGCCGGCTCCGCCAACCGGGTGACGGTCATCGTCGACGGCGGAGGCGGCCGGCACGGCTACGTCGGAGGCGCGCGTGTCGCCGATCAGGCCACCCATCCCGAGCTGCGCGCCGAGATCGCCCGCATCCAGGGACTCGGCTACCTCGCCGGCTGAGCGACCTCAGAGCAGATCGTGCACGAAGTCGCTCAGCTGCGTCAGGTTGCGGCACTCGACCATCGGCACCACGTCGGCGTACCTGCTGGCAGCTGAGTCACCGGTGTCCCAGTGGCGGGTGTGCTCGGGGTTGAGCCACCACGCGTGCCGGGTCTGGGATGCGAGCTCGCGCAGCGTGTCGAGCGCGAGGTCGGAGTAGTTCGAGCGGGCATCGCCGAGGATCAGCAGCGACGTCTTCGGGCCGATGGCGTCGGGGTGCAGCTCCGCGAAGCGGGTGAACGCGCGGCCGTAGTTGGTGCGGCCCCACAGCGCGGCGTGCGACGTGCTCGCAGCGAGGTCCGCCATCACGTCGACGACGTCGGCCCCCGGCTTGAAGTGGTGGGTCACCTCGTGGACGTGGTCGATGAACGTGAAGGCGCGGACCTTCTGGAACTGGTCGCGCAATGCGAAGACGAGCAGGAGCGTGAACTGCGCGAAGTTCGCGACGCTGCCACTCACGTCGCACAGCACCACCAGCTCGTTGCGGTGCGGCCGTTTCGGCTTGTGGTGGGTCACCAGCGGCACCCCGCCGGTCGACATCGAGGCCCGCACGGTGCGACGGAAGTCGAGCGGTCCGCGCCGGCGCGCGTGGTGCTCCTGCGTGAGCCGGGTCGCCAGGCGCCGCGCCAGCGGGTAGATCTCGCGGCGCATCTCCTCCAGGTCGGACTTGCGCATCTGCAGGAAGTCGAGGCGATCGATCGTCGGTCGGAGCGCGACCTTGGCGACGTGGTCGGGCCCCTTCTCCTCGGCGATCCGGCGGCGCGCGTCGGCCTCGACGGCCCGGGTGAAGCCCCCGAGCCGCTGAGCGGCCGCCCGGTCGGCCTCCTCCTCGGTGCGGCCCTCACCCATCAGCCCGCGCACGATCTGCTCGACGAGCTCGGCGGGAGCCACCCGCTGGAGCGCGGTGTACGCCGACCACGACGATAGGCCGGGCCCGCGGCCCGGCATCGACCCGAAGCGCGCGACCATCTCGGCGGCGAGCTGCTGCAACCGCTCCTGGTCACCGGAGAGCAGGGCCTCGAGCAGCTCGTCGCGGAAGGCCTGCAGCGCCTCGGCGTTGTCGCGCACGCCGGGGTCGTCGGCGTCGGCCTCCTCGGCGTCGGGGTCGAGAGCTGTGGCTCCCTCGCCGATCATCCGGGGGAAGTAGAGGTCGAAGAGCGCGTCGAAGGTGCCGCGTTGGCCGTGCTTCTTGACCAGAGCGGCGGCGTACCCCTCCCGCACGATGGAGCGGTCGTCCCAGGGCAGGGCGCTGAGCACGGCGATCGCGTCGAGATCCTCGGCCAGCGACACCGACAGCCCCGCAGAGCGCAGCGCCTCCAGGAAGGCGATGTGGCGGTCGAGGAGGCCGGAGCCGGACCGGTGCTCGCTCATGAGCGGAGCTTCAGCTCCTTGATCGCCCGCTCGTGGTCGGAGACGTGCTTGAGCACGACACCGAGGGTGTCGCTGACGGCCTGCTTGGTGAGGTCGCGGATCTCGAGGGCGATCAGGGTGCGCGCCCAGTCGACGGACTCGGCGATGGAGGGCGCCTTCTTGAGCTCGAGCTCGCGCAGCCGCGAAACCATGTCGACCAGCTGGGTGGCGACCACGTCGTCGAGGCCGGGCACCTGGGAGCTCACGATCTCCCGCTCGCGCTCGGCGTCGGGGTAGTCGAGGTGCAGGTACAGGCAACGGCGCTTGACGGCCTCGGAGAGCTCGCGGCTGGCGTTCGAGGTCAGCACGACGAAGGGACGGCGTACGGCCGTGATGGTCCCGAGCTCGGGGATCGTGACCTGGAAGTCGGAGAGCACCTCCAGCAGCAGTCCCTCGACCTCCACGTCGGTCTTGTCGACCTCGTCGATGAGCAGCACCGTCGGCTCCTCGCGCCGGATGGCGGTGAGCAGCGGGCGGGTCAGCAGGAACTCGTCGGTGAAGATGTCGTCGTGGGTCTCGTCCCACGACTGACCGTCGCCGCTGTCCTGGGTGGCCTGGATGCGCAGCAGCTGCTTCTTGTAGTTCCACTCATAGAGCGCCCGGGCCTCGTCGAGGCCCTCGTAGCACTGCAGCCGCACCAGGTCGGCTCCCGTGGAGCGAGCGACGGCCTTGGCGAGCTCGGTCTTGCCGACGCCCGCAGGACCCTCGACCAGCAGGGGCTTCTCGAGCGCGCCGGCGAGGTAGGCCGTCGTGGCGGTCGCGGCGTCGGCGAGGTAGCCGGTCGCGGCGAGGCGGGTGGCGGCGTCGTCGGGTGAGGTGAACCACATGGCCCTCATCCTTGCCTACGCCGCCTGCGGGTGGCGCCGCCCGGACGACGGTGTGCCCGGCGTCACAGTGTGCTGGACCACCCTGTGCGAGCCGTCACCTCGGCCGGGGTGCCTCGTTGAGGTGTCGTCCCCGTCCCGCGGCGCCCTTCCCCCGAGGAGTCTCGATGCGCAGCAAGCCCCCCGCGCGCGTCCTGCTCGGCCTGCGCGTCGTCAAGGTCGCCCTCGTGGGCATGCTGATGTCGCTGCTGATCGGGCTGCACGCCCAGGCGACCCCGGCCGACCAGGCGCCGGTCGCGGACCCGTTCGCCGACACCGTCGACCAGCTGATGAGCGCCAACCGGTGCTCCTTCACCGGCTTCGGCCCGACCGAGATCCCGGCCTCCGCCCTGCTCCGCGTCTCCACCGACCAGGTGCGCGTGGTGAGCTTCGAGCGCGGGTGGGCCGCCTACGAAGGCACCAAGCCCGGCACCCTCGTCGCCGTCTGCCTCGGCCCCCGCGTCGCCGGCGACCACTGACCCTCGGGATAGTCCGTCACGATGTGGTCGTCAGGGTTGGCCCTGGGCAACCACATCGTGACGGACTATCCCGGTGGGGTGGATCAGAAGACGCCGTGGCGGCCCTCGCCGGCGGCGAATCGCTGGGCGCCCTCGATCGCGCCGGCGCCGAGGGAGTCCAGGCCGAGCACCCGCTCGAGCTCGATCGCACCCGCCTCGTCGAGCCCCCACTGCTGCAGGGCCGAGGTGCGATCGTTGCGCAGGCAGGCCTGGGGGAACGCCGCCAGCTGCCGGGCCAGAGCCTCCGCCTCGGCCCGTGCCGTGCCGGGCGACACGACGCGGTTGACCAGGCCCATCCGCTCGGCCTCGGCCGCGTCGACCGGTCGCCCGGTGAGGATCAGGTCCATCGCCCGGCTCTGCCCGATCAGCCGCGGCAGCCGGAAGGTGCCGCCGTCGATGAGCGGCACGCCCCAGCGCCGGCAGAAAACCCCGAGGACCGCGTCAGCTGCCGCGACCCGCAGGTCGCACCAGATCGCGAGCTCAAGGCCGCCGGCGACGGCGTGGCCCTCGATCGCGGCGATCACCGGCTTGGACAGCTCCATCCGCGTCGGGCCCATCGGCCCGTCGCCGTGCTCGACCATCTGGTTGCCCCGCTCGGTGCCGACCGCCTTCAGGTCGGCGCCCGCGCAGAACGTGCCGCGGTCGCCGTACAGCACCGCCACGGCCTGCGTCGGATCGGCGTCGAAGGCGCGGAAGGCGTCGGCGAGTGCCGCCGCCGTCGGTCCGTCGACCGCGTTGCGGGCCTCGGGACGATCGACGATCACCGTGGTGACGGGACCCTCGACCTCGACGCGGACGCCGCTGCTCACGTGACGATCTCGCGGGTGCCGGCGCCGTGCCGAGTGGCGAGCTCCTGGTAGTACTCGGCGTTGGTGAGCACCCAGAACTCCGACGACGTGCCCGCGATCGGCTTGGTTGCCTTGGCCGGGATGCCCGCCGCCACCACCTCGGCGGGGATCTGCGCCCCGGGCGTCACCACGGACCCGGCGGCGACGAGGGTGCGGGAGCCCACGACCGCGTCGTCGAGCAGGGTGCTGGCGTTGCCGATCAGCGCCTGCTCGCCCACGTCCTTGCAGTGCACGATGCAGGCGTGGCCGACCGTGGCGTGGGGGCCGACGGTGAGGGTCGCACCGGGTGCGGCATGCAGGACGGAGTTGTCCTGGATGTTGGAGCCCTCCTTGATCACGATCGTGCAGATGTCGGCCCGCACGACGGCGCCGTACCAGACGCTGGCGCCCTTCTCGACGGTCACGTCGCCGATCAGGGTCGCGGTCGGCGCGATGAAGGCTTCGGGGTGGACGGTGGGGCGCTTGCCCTCGAACTCGAACAGCGGCATGCGCACATGCTGCACCCTGCGAAGCCGACCCGGGTGGAGGACCGCCCGCAGCGGGATCGCACGGCTCCGGCATCGCCTCCCCCGGCCGGGTGACGTTTCGTCGGAGGGACCGCGGGTAGCGTCGATCAGATCTCGGGGCCTGCCCCGTCCTCGCGCTCACGGTGACCCGTGGCAGACCTCCCAGCAAAGGAAACTCGTGAAGATCCTGCTCATCATCCTGGTCGTCCTGGCCATCATCTACGTCGCTCAGATGGTCATGCGACGCAAGTGACCGCGCCGCCGGTCCGCCGGCGCAGCCGAACCGGACACCAGCTGGGGAACGGGTGTTCGTCTTCGGGACCCAGTCACGAAATCCTGGACGATTGTCGGACCCCGCCCCTATCAAGGAGCCATGTCGAGCCATCCGGGCGAGCACGCCCAGCACACTCCGGACGAGCGCAGCGCCCCGCAGATCAGCCGTCTCAGCGCCGTCACCCACCTCATCGCCGGCCGCGACGCCTACCTCGTCGGGCACAGCGTCCTGCACTGCCCCTGGTCACCGACCGGGCCTGTCGACGAACGCTTCGCCGCCCACTGGTGGCGCAAGGGCTACGCCCTGGCTCGCCTGGACGCGACCAGCTCCGACGAGATCCTCGACCAGGACGACGAGGAGTGAGCCGTCTCCTGCGGGCCTGCCGGCGTACGAGGACCTGCCTCGACGCAGGCCCTGGCGCGCAGCACCCGAGCACACCGAATCCGCCTTCGCCGTGCCCTACGCATGGCTCACCCAGGAGATGTCCCACCACGTCACCACCGCCGGCGACACCGTCATCTGGCTCTGGGCTCGCACCACCCGCCGCGACCTCCGCCATCTGTTGCGCCATCCTGACGCCCGAGGCGAGGTCCTCCTCACCGCCACGATCGCCCGCCACCGGGTACTGCTCTCCGACTTCAGCGACTGGCACCAGGTCCTCAACCGCGCCCCCCACGTGCCCCGCACCCCCGACGAGGACCACGCGACCTGGTGGGCACGCGCCGAACCCCTCATCGAGGACTACCACGCCCGCATCACCGCCGCCGGCCTCGACGGCACCGGTTACCTCGACCTCCCCGACACCTACCGCGACGAGCTCGAGCGCGGCTGGAGAGCGATCTTCGACCCCGCCACCTGGGCACCCGGCGAGAGCGTCCAAGCCACCGTCCACGAACTCCGGGTCGCCGACATCACCCGCGCCATCCGGATCCGATGACTCCGACCCGGCCATGCGCAAGGCGCCTGCGCGACCCGTGGCGAATCGACCTGACGATTCATCTGCACCGATCCGGCACGAGCGGCAACAAGAAGCCCCTGACCTGGAGTAATCGCAGGTCAGGGGCACTTTCTTGCTGGCGGTGGCGGTGGGATTTGAACCCACGGTGGGTTTGACCCCACACAACATTTCGAGTGTTGCACCTTCGGCCGCTCGGACACGCCACCGCGGAGGAATGTACCGGAGCGGATCGGACGGGTGAAATCCGGTTCGGGGTCGGGGCGCAACGTCGCTGCAACGTGGCCCGCGCGAGCCTGGCGGCGTCCTGTCGTGTGGCGTGCGCCACGCCGACCTGTTGTGAGGTGCCCTGCCGCGATGTCTACTGGCTTCATGGCACGTCGAGCGATGCGCGCGGAGGTGGCCGAGTCCTGGCAGCGCTCTGCCGCGGCCGGCGTCTCCACCGACGAGGTCGTGGCACCGATCGCCCTGAGCGAGCGCGACCTGCGCTCGCTGCGCCAGGCGCACCCGTTGTCGCGGATCTTCCCGCTGCTCGACGACGTGCTCGGGCAGGCGGTGCGCGACTGCGACGCGATGATGGCGATCTCCGACGCCACCGGCACCTTGCTCTGGGTGTGCGGTACGCCGGCCACGTTGCGCCAGGCGGAGAAGATCGGCTTCGTCGAGGGCAGCAACTGGGACGAGCGCCTGGCCGGCACCAACGCTCCCGGCCTGGCCCTGGCGACCAACCGCTCGGTCACGGTCACCCGCTCGGAGCACTTCCGCAGCAGCGTGCAGCCCTGGAGCTGTGCCGCGACCCCGATCCACGACCCGCGCACCTCGGAGCTGCTCGGTGTGCTCGACGTGACCGGCGGCGACCAGGTGGTCGTGCCCCAAACGCTGGCGATGGTGCGGGCGGCGGCCCGGATGGCGGAGGCCGAGCTCGCCCGCGACCTGCTCAGCCGACCCGCGCCGGCGACGCCGGTCTCCTCGGCGACCGGCCTGCGGGTGCTGCTCGAGTCGCTCGGACGCAGCGAGTCACTGGCGACCGTGGACGACGGCCGGGGCCAGGTGACGACCATCCGTCTCAGCCCGCGCCACAGTGAGATCCTGCTGCTGCTGGCCTCCTGCGGGCCTGGCCTGTCGGGAGACGAGCTGGCGGTCCTGCTCTACGAGGACGACGGTGCCTCCTCGACGCTGCGGGCCGAGCTCAACCGGCTGCGCCACCTGCTGGGCGAGCAGATGCTGCTCTCCCGCCCCTACCGGCTGGCCGCCTCCGTCACCGGCGACTGGCTCGCGGCCGAGGCGCAGCTGGCTGCCGGCGACCTGCGTGGCGCCATGCAGACCTATCGCGGCCCGGTGCTGCCCCGCTCGACAGCGCCGGGCGTCGTCCGCCTGCGCGAGAGCCTCGAAGCGTCCATGCGCCACAGCCTGCTGCGCAGCCGCGAAGCCGATCTGATGTCGACCTGGACCCGGTCGTCCTGGGGCCGTGACGACTACGAGATGTGGGTGGCGCAGCGCGCCGTGCTCGATCCGGCCTCGCCCATGACCGCGCTCGTCGAGGGCCAGATCGCCCGCCTCGACAACGACCTGCGCTGAGATCCTCGCCCCTGGGTCACGGGCAACGTCGACGCAACGTCGCGCTGCCTACGGTGTGAGCGCCGTCACAGTCGACGGCGACGCCGACCACGAGGAGCACCCCATGACCGTCTACGCACCGCCCGGAGCAGCCGACTCCCTCGTCACCGTCAAGAGCCGCTACGGCCACTACATCGGCGGCGAGTGGGTCGACCCGATCAAGGGCCAGTACTTCGAGAACATCTCGCCGGTCAACGGCAAGCCGTTCACCGAGATCGCCCGCGGCACGGCCGAGGACATCGAGGCGGCCCTGGACGCCGCCCACGCCGCCGCCGACAAGTGGGGCCACGCCTCGCCGACCGAGCGCTCCAATGTGCTGCTCAAGATCGCCGACGTCCTCGAGCAGAACATCCCCATGCTCGCCGTCGCCGAGACCTGGGACAACGGCAAGGCGATCCGCGAGTGCCTCGCCGCCGACCTGCCGCTCGCCGTCGACCACTTCCGCTACTTCGCCGGCTGCCTGCGCGCCCAGGAGGGCAGCGTCAGCGAGATCGACAGCGACACGATGGCCTACCACTTCCACGAGCCGCTGGGCGTCGTCGGCCAGATCATCCCGTGGAACTTCCCCATCCTGATGGCCGTGTGGAAGCTCGCTCCGGCCCTGGCCGCCGGCAACTGCATCGTCCTCAAGCCGGCCGAGCAGACTCCGTGGTCGATCCTCAAGGTGATGGAGCTGATCGGCGACCTGCTGCCCGCCGGCGTCCTGAACGTCGTCAACGGCTTCGGCGTCGAGGCGGGCAAGCCGCTCGCGTCCTCGCCGCGGATCGCGAAGATCGCCTTCACCGGCGAGACCACGACCGGTCGCCTGATCATGCAGTACGCCAGCCAGAACATCATCCCGGTGACCCTGGAGCTCGGCGGCAAGAGCCCGAACATCTTCTTCGAGGACGTCGCGGCCGCCAACGACGCCTTCTACGACAAGGCCCTCGAGGGCTTCGCGATGTTCGCGCTCAACCAGGGCGAGGTCTGCACCTGTCCGTCACGCGCACTCGTGCAGAGCTCGATCTACAGCGACTTCGTGCCCGACGCCGTGGCCCGCGTCGAGCAGATCATCCAAGGCAACCCGCTCGACGACTCCACGATGATCGGAGCCCAGGCCTCCAACGACCAGCTGGAGAAGATCCTCAGCTACCTCGACATCGGTCGCCAGGAGGGTGCGAAGGTGCTCACCGGCGGTGAGCGCAACGTCCTCGAGGGCGATCTGGCCGAGGGCTACTACGTGAAGCCGACCATCTTCGAGGGCGACAACTCGATGCGGATCTTCCAGGAGGAGATCTTCGGTCCGGTGCTCGCGCTGACGTCGTTCGGGCACGAGGCCGACGCGCTCAAGACCGCCAACGACACGCTCTACGGCCTCGGTGCCGGTGTGTGGTCGCGCGACGGGGCGACGGCGTTCCGGATGGGTCGTGGCATCAAGGCCGGCCGGGTCTGGACGAACTGCTACCACGCCTACCCGGCCCACGCGGCGTTCGGCGGCTACAAGGCCTCCGGCATCGGGCGCGAGAACCACAAGATGATGCTCGACCACTACCAGCAGACCAAGAACCTGCTCGTCTCCTACAGCCCGGACAAGCTGGGGTTCTTCTGAGTTGGGGATCGACATGGTCGACGTGACCGGTGAGGCTGCGGAGATGATCCGCAGCCTCACCGAGGCCAACGGTCCGGTGATGTTCCACCAGTCCGGCGGGTGCTGCGACGGCTCCTCGCCGATGTGCTACCCGGACGGCGACTTCCTGCTCGGCGACGCCGACGTGCACATCGGCGACCTCGACGTCGGCCTGGACCGGCCGGTGCCCGTGTGGATGTCGAAGGCGCAGTACGCCTACTGGTCGCACACCCATCTGACGATCGATGTGGTCAAGGGTCGTGGTGCGGGCTTCTCGCTCGAGGCGCCGTACGGCGTGCGCTTCCTGATCAGGTCGCGCTTGATGACCGACGAGGAGACCACTGCGGGTCTCGTCCCGTAAGCCCGATCAGCCGGTCGAGGTCGGAGGTGCTCGCCCCGACCTCGACGGGCGGGCCGAAGAGCCCGCCATCGTCTGCCGGCCCGCCTTCCGGCGGCTCGAAGCTCGCCACGAACTCCGCGCATCGCTGGACCGACAGCGGGTCCGCCGGGTAGGTCCTGCCGGTCGCCACCGCGAGGTCCCAGCCGTGTACGACGACCTCGTCGATCGCGATGAGCGCGGCGACCGGCCCGGGCACCTCCACGGGGCCGGCCCAGGTCATGCCGTCGTACGCCGCCGGGTCCGTCCAGGCCTGCGCGAGCGCGTCCAGGTCGGCCGCCAGCTGGTCGCGCCAGCCGATGGCGAGCCCGGGCGACTCGCCTGGCTCGACGCCTCCGGTGGAAGCCTTGGTGGCGGCATCGGTGAAGGCGCGGGTCAGACCGACGACGTGGGCCAGCAGGTCGGCGACGGTGTACGCCGGGCACGGCGTCGGGTCGCCGAGCTGGTCGTCGCGGGTCGTGCTCGCCAGCAGAGCGAGGGTGCGGGTGGCCGGTGCGAGGTCGATGGTGTCCATGCAGGACCGA
Organism: Actinomycetota bacterium; assembly: GCA_009702305.1. GTDB lineage: Bacteria > Actinomycetota > Actinomycetes > Propionibacteriales > Nocardioidaceae > Nocardioides. The sequence continues at coordinate 11,080 of WLIH01000002.1, forward strand.
CTCGGCGAACGCACCGAAGTCATCGCCTACTCGACGACGACGGTGGCGGTGGCGCCCGTGATCTCGTCGCTGACGACGTAGCTGCCCGGCTCGTCGAAGCGGTACCACTCGTCGAGGCCGCCCATCACGGTGACGCTCGACAGCGTGCCGACCACGATCCCGTGGGGACCGCCGTCGGTCGACGTGAAGCGCACGATCCCGCCGACCGGGATGCTCGCGCCCTCGAGGTCGAAGCCGACGTCGTCGAGCGTGAGGGTGGCGTCGGGCGTGCCGGGGTCGTCGACCAGCACCGGGTCGGCGCTCGCCGGCGCGGGAGCCGAGGTCTCCTCGGTCGCCTCGACACCGTCGGTCGACTCGCCGGCGGAGGTGTCCGAGCTCGGCGAGCTGGACGAGCCCGACTCCGTAGCGTCGTCGCTCCCGCAGCCGCTCGCACCGAGCAGCAGGACGGTGGCGGTCAGCAGAGCGGCAGCGGTCCGAGAGGTCATGGCGACGACGCTACGGCCGCCGCCGCGCCACACCTATGGCCCGAACGGGCCACCCCACGATCAGCGATGGTCGCGGAAGAAGCGGGTCAGCAGCTCGCCGGACTCCTGGGCGAGCACCCCGGTCAGCACCTGGGGTCGGTGGTTGAGGCGTCGGTCGCGCACCACGTCCCACAGGCTGCCGACCGCCCCGGCCTTGGGGTCATAGGCGCCGAACACGACCCGGTCGACCCGGGCCAGCACGGCGGCACCCGCGCACATCGTGCACGGCTCGAGCGTGACGACCAGGGTGCACCCCTCGAGCCGCCACTCGCCGCGCACGAGGGCGGCCTGGCGCAGCGCGACGACCTCCGCGTGCCCGGTCGGGTCGGCCTGGGCCTCGCGGATATTGCGACCACGGCCCACGACGGCACCGTCCGGGTCGACGACGACCGCGCCGATCGGCACGTCGCCGGTCGCCAGCGCGGCACGCGCCTCATCCAGGGCAGCCTGCATCGGCTCCCGCCAGGGGGAGCTCACGCCGACGTGAGTCCGACCAGGTCGTCGAAGAGCTCGCCGAAGCCGAGCTGCGTCGCCACGTCCGAGAGCATCTCGTCGGGGTAGAGCTCGTCGTCGTCGAGCAGGACACCCAGGTCCATCGCGGCCATGCCGAGGTCGGCGAGCAGCTCGAGGTCGCCGGCCGGCACCTGGTCGTCGTCGTCCTCGTCGTCGATGGGGAGCCCCAGGAAGTCCAGCGCCGATCCCGCGAGCTCGTAGGCCTGGGCCGCGCTCACGTCGGAGAGCAGCACCCGGGTGTGGGCACCGGCGACCCGCACGATCAGGAAGAAGTCCTCGTCGACGGCGACCAGGCCGAGGGCGCCGCCGTCGCCCGGGAAGCGGCGCAGCGCGGTCGCCAGGGAGTCGACGTCGCCGAGGTGGTCGTGGGTCAGCTCCTCGACGGTCCAGACGCCTTCCTCGCGGTAGGCGGCCAGGGCGAAGTCGACGCTGTCGTCCGATCCGGTCATCTCGTCCTCCGCCCCGCTCGGTTCGTGGTCGTGCCCGTGATGTCAGGCCGACATGTCTGCCCGTGACGACCTCAGCGTGACAGACCTGCTCGGCGCCGCCAACCCCTTTGCCCGGACCGTCGGATCCGAGCAGGCACTAGGGTTTCGCCCATGCGCACCCAGGTCGTGGACCACCCGCTCGTCACCCACAAGCTCACGACGCTGCGCGACGAGCGCACCGACTCCCCGACCTTCCGGGCTCTCACCGACGAGCTGGTCACCCTGCTCGCCTACGAGGCCACCCGCGACGTGCGGGTCACCCCGGTCGACATCGTGACCCCGGTCGGCCCGACGACCGGCGTCCGTCTCGACAGCCCCAAGCCGCTGGTGGTGCCGATCCTGCGCGCCGGTCTCGGGATGCTCGACGGCATGATGCGCCTGCTCCCGACCGCCGAGGTCGGCTTCCTCGGCATGGTGCGCAACGAGGAGACCCTCGCCGCGTCGACGTACGCCGAGCGCCTGCCCGACGACCTCTCGGGTCGTCAGTGCTACGTGCTCGACCCGATGCTGGCGACGGGTGGCACCCTGGCCGCGGCGATCCGCTTCCTCACCGACCGCGGCGCCGACCACATCACGGCGATCTGCTTGTTGGCCGCACCCGAGGGCTGCGCCCGCCTCGAGCAGGAGCTCACCGACCTCGACGTGCCGGTCACGGTCGTCACCGCGGCGATGGACGAGCGGCTCAACGACAAGGGCTACATCGTCCCCGGTCTGGGCGACGCAGGCGACCGCCTCTACGGCATCGCGGGCTGAGGCGGGCTCACCGCAGCCTCGCTACGGTGAGCACGTGAGGGCCGTCGCGCTGGACCGGATCTGGCTGCGACCGCGCCCGAGCGCCCGGCAGCGTCGGGTCGACCTCGTGGGCGCCGTGCTCGCGGCGGCGGTGTCGCTGCTCGTCGTCGAGCTCTACCGCAGCGCCTTCGGCGCCGAGATGGGCTGGCGCGGGGTCGAGGCCTACCTGTGGTTCGGCCTCGGGGGCCTGGTGCTGGCGGGACGACGCAGCCATCCCCTGCTCTCGCTGGCCGTGCAGTCGGCGATCTTCATCGTGGTGGGCGAGCGCCTCGGCGTGCTGGGGGCGACGTTCCCGATCCAGATGATCCTCTTCGCCGGCCTGTACGCCGCGTGGGCGTGGTCGCGCCACCCGCGCGCGCTGTATGCCGTCACGGCCGCCGTGCTCGCGGCGATGTTCGGCTGGCTGCTCTTCAGGCTGCTGGAGCCCGGCGGGTTGCCGACCGCCGACCAGGGCGGCCGTCTCGACCCGGCCGGCTCGGCGCTGGCCTACGGCCTGATGATCAACCTCGTCTACTTCCTCGGTGCGATCGCCTGGGGCCACGTCGCCTGGCGCGGGGCCCGCGAGCGGATGGCGGCCGAGCACCAGACAGCCCTCGAGCTCGCCCTGGTCGAGCAGCAGCAGGCCCGGGCGATCTCCGAGGAGCGGGTCCGGATCGCGCGCGACCTGCACGACGTCGTCGCCCACCACGTCAGCGGCATGGGGGTGCAGGCGGCGGGCGCCCAGCGGATGCTGTCGCTCGACCCCGACGCTGCCCGCGAGGCACTCGGCACCATCGCCGCATCGTCGCGCACGGCTGTCAGCCAGATGCACGAGCTGGTCCACCTGCTCCGCGAGCCGGGCGCCGAGTCGTCCGGCCGCGCACCCCAGCCCGGGCTGGAGGACCTGGCGCTGCTGGCCGACACGGACGGGCAGCCGGTGGTCGAGCACCGCGTGGTCGGGGCGGCCTTCGCCGTGCCCCCGACGACGTCGCTCTCGCTCTTCCGGATCGCGCAGGAGGCGATCACCAACGTGCGCCGCCACGCCGGTGCCCGGCATGCGTCGATCGTGCTGCGCTACCTCGACACCCCGCGCGCCGTCGAGGTCGAGGTCGTCGACGACGGACGCGGAGCATCGGCGGCGGTGTCCGGCTCGGGCGAGTCCGGCGGCTACGGCCTGACCGGCATCCGCGAGCGAGCAGCCCTGCACCGGGGCGAGACCGAGATCGGCTCGCGACCTGCCGGGGGGTTCCGGGTGCGCGTGCGGATCCCCGTGAGCGACGCATGAGGGTGCTGCTGGCCGACGACCAGGCCCTCATCCGGGCGGGCTTCCGGATGATCCTCGCGGTCGAGGACGACATCGAGGTCGTCGGGGAGGCCGTCGACGGCGCCGACGCGGTGCGCCAGGTCGCGGACCTGCAACCCGACGTCGTCCTGATGGACGTGCAGATGCCCGGGGTCGACGGCATCGCCGCGACCGAGCAGGTCCTCGCCGGCCATCCCGAGACCCGGGTGCTGATCCTGACGACCTTCGACGACGACGACTACCTCTTCGCCGCCCTGCGCGCCGGCGCGAGCGGCTTCCTGCTCAAGAACTGCCCGCCCGAGGACCTCGTGCAGGCGATCCGGCTGACCCACGACGGTCTCGCGCTGCTGGCCCCGGAGGTCACCCAGCGGGTGATCGCGCGATCGACCAGCCACGCCGCCCGCACCCCGGACCCGCGCCTCGACCAGCTCACCGAGCGCGAGCTGGACGTGCTCACGGCGATGGCGCGCGGGCTCTCCAACGCCGAGATCGCCGACGACCTCGTCGTCAGCGGCGCGACGGTGAAGACCCACGTCTCCCGGGTGCTGATGAAGCTCGGCGCGCGCGACCGGGTGCAGGCCGTGATCGCGGCCTACGAGTCCGGTCTGATGGACGGGCCTCATCCGCAGGGCTGACCCTCAGATCAGCCGCACGGCCGACGACGTACGTCGGGAGGTGCCCCTAGCGTCGAGGCCATGTTGGAAGCACATGCCCTCACCCGGGCCTTCGGCAGCCTGACGGCCGTCGACGGCGTCACCTTCGAGGTCCGACCCGGGCGCATCACCGGGTTCGTCGGCGCGAACGGCGCCGGCAAGACCACCACGATGCAGATGCTCATGGGCGTGCTCTCCCCCACCTCCGGCGAGGTCCGATGGCGGGGAGCGCCGGCGAGCGCCGCGGACCGCCGCACGTTCGGCTACATGCCCGAGGAGCGCGGGCTCTACCCGCGCATGAAGATCGCCGAGCAGCTCGCCTTCTTCGCGCGGCTGCACGGCTTCTCCAGCAAGCAGGCGTGGGGCCGGGCCGACGAGCTGCTCGAGTTCTTCGGCCTCGGCGAGCGTCGTGAGGAGCTGCTCGACAACTTGTCGCTAGGCAACCAGCAGCGGGTGCAGATCGCCGCCTCGCTGGTGCACCGCCCGAGCGCGCTGGTGCTCGACGAGCCCTTCAGCGGACTCGACCCGCTCGCCGTCGACGCGATGGTGGAGCTGCTGCACCGCGAGGCCGCCGACGTGCCGGTGCTCTTCTCCAGCCACCAACTCGACCTCGTCGAGCGGCTGTGCGACGACCTGATCGTGCTCTCGTCCGGTCGCGTGGTCGCGTCCGGCACCGTGGCCGAGCTGCGTGGCCGGGCCGGCGAGCAGTACCGCGTCGAGCTGGACGGCGATAACGCCGCCTGGCTGCGCGACGTACGCGGCGTCCGGGTCACCGACGTCGACGGCTCGATCGCCCTGCTCACCCTCGACGGACTCAGCGCGGCCGAGCTCGCCCGCACCGTCACCGGACACGGGCCGGTCCTCGAGATCGCCCGCGTCCGCCCGCCCCTGTCCGAGGTCTTCCGAGAGGTCACCCGATGAGCACCGACACTCCCACCCCGGCCTGGCGCCTCGTCGCCGAGCGCGAGATCTCCACCCAGCTGCGCAGCAAGGGCTTCCTGATCAGCGGAGCGATGCTGCTGGTCGGCCTGGTCGCGATGGTCGTCATCCTGACCCTCGTCTCCGACCGCGAGCGCACCCAGTCCGTCGCTGTCGTCGACGCGAGAGCGGAGAGCCTGGTGTCGCAGGGCTCCGACCTCGCCGACCAGATCGACGGCCGCACCCGCCTCGAAGCGACGTCCTACGACGACGCGGCCGCGGCCGAGGATGCCGTCGAGTCCGGCGACGTCGACGCCGCCCTCCTGCCGACCTCCGCCGGCGACCCGAGCGCCGGCTACACCTTGGTCGGCGACGCCGAGGTCGACGACGTGACCGCCCAGGCCCTGACTGCCGCGGTCTCGACCGCGGTGACACGTGCCAACGCCACCGAGCTCGGCGTCGACCTGCAGGCCCTGGGCGCGGGCGCCCGGGTCGAGACCCGGCTGCTCGATCCGGATGCCGAGGACAACGGACTGCGTCAGGTCGCGTCGTTCGTCTTCGTACTGCTCTTCTACATCACCGCGCTCGGCTTCGGCATGACGATCGCCGGCAACGTGACCCAGGAGAAGGAGAATCGCGTCGTCGAGATCCTCGCGGCAGCCGTGCCGATCCGGGCGCTGCTGTGGGGCAAGATCGTCGGCACCAGCGTCCTCGCGATCGGTCAGACCGTGCTCTTCGCGTTCGTGGGGGTGATCGCGCTGCTCGCGACCGGCAACACCCATGCGCTCGGCGTGCTCGGCCCGGCGATCGGGTGGTACGTCGCCTTCTTCGTGCTCGGCTTCGTGGCGCTGGCCAGTCTCTGGTCGGTCGCCGGATCGCTGGCCGGCCGGATGCAGGACCTGCAAGGCACGACGGCGCCCCTGCAGATCATCCTGTTCGCGCCGTACATCATCGCCGTGACCGCGGGCGAGGGGATCAAGACCGTCGTGTCGATGCTGCCGATCGTCTCGACCATGATGATGCCCTCACGACTGGCCGAAGGCGACGTGCCGTTGTGGCAGCTGGTCGTGGCGATCTCGGTCACCGTGGTCGCCGCCGTGCTGCTGGTGCGAGTCAGCGCCCGGATCTACGAGCGGACCCTGCTGCGCACCGGGCGACGCATCTCGTTCGGCGAGGCGCTGCGCTCGGGCACGACAGAGGAGGCCGCGCCCGTCGGCTCCTGAGACACGTCGATTGGTCCCCAACCGCAAAGAAGTGGGCTCCGGGCATGCGGTTGGTGACCAATCGACAGGGTGCCGGTGACACTCCTCAGAGCGACTTGACGGCCGCGAGCAGCTTGGAGAGCGAGTCCTTGGCGTCACCGAACAGCAACGTGGTCTTGGGGTCGAAGAGCAGTTCGTTCTCGATGCCGGCGAAGCCGGGACGCATCGAGCGCTTCATGAAGACGACCTGCTTGGCCTGGTCGGCGTCGAGGATCGGCATGCCGTAGATCGGCGCGCTCGGCGTCGTGCGGGCGGCGGGGTTGACGACGTCGTTGGCGCCGACGACCAGCACCACGTCGGTGTGTTTGAACTCGCCGTTGATCTCGTCCATCTCCGAGAGCTGCTCGTAGGGCACCTGGGCCTCGGCGAGCAGGACGTTCATGTGCCCCGGCATCCGCCCGGCGACGGGGTGGATCGCGTAGTCGACCTGCGTGCCGCGCTCGGCGAGCACCTCGACCAGCTCGCGCAGGGTGTGCTGCGCCTGGGCGACGGCGAGCCCGTAGCCGGGCACCACGATCACCCGCTCGGCGTAGCCCAGCAGGATCGCCACGTCCTCCGGGCCGGCACTGCGCACGGGCCGGTCGGAGGCCACGCCGGCGCCCAGGGTCGAGCCGCCGCGCAGCGCACCGAAGAGGATGTTGGTCACCGAGCGCCCCATCGCGCGGGCCATCAGCAGGGTGAGGAAGGTGCCCGAGGCTCCGACGAGGGTGCCGGCGACCAGCAGGGTGACGTTGGCGAGCACGTAGCCACCGGCCGCGACCGTCAGACCGGTGAAGGCGTTGAGCAGCGAGATCACGATCGGCACGTCGGCACCGCCCACGGGCAGCACCAGCAGCACGCCGATCAGCAGCCCGAGCAGGCCGAGCAGGGTGCCGAGGCCGACGCCGGGCTCGCGCACCGTCAGCACCGCGAGCACGAGGGTCGCGGCGAACGCCGCCACGAAGACCACCGGCAGGCCGGGGAAGACCACCGGCCGCGACGTCATCAGCTCC
>WLIH01000020.1 GCA_009702305.1 Actinomycetota bacterium
CGCGGTCGCCCGCGCGGCCGGCGCCGACGAGGCCGTGGTCATCGACGGCTTCCGCGACGCCATCAAGGAGCTGACCGGCGGGGTCGGGGTCGACGTGGTCGTCGACGTCGTCGGGGGAGACCTCTTCACCGACTCGCTGCGCAGCCTGGCGCCGCAGGGACGGCTGATGGTCGTCGGGTTCGCCGCCGGCCAGGGCATCCCCGAGGTCAAGGTCAACCGGCTGCTGCTCAACAACGTCGACGTGCGCGGCGTCGGCTGGGGTGCCTACGCGATGGCGCAGGCGACCTACATGCAGGAGCAATGGTCGCGGCTGGTGCCGATGATGGAGAGCGGCGTGGTGAAGCCGCCGATCGGAGCGACGTACGCCATGGAGGACTTCGGGCAGGCACTGGTCGACATGGACGAGCGGCGCACGCTCGGCAAGTCGGTCGTGCGCATCCGCGACTGACGGCGAGCCGGTCGTGGACCCCGCACACCGACAGTCGAGCCACCAGGTCCGCCTCGAGTGGGGGCCGACAGGAGCCGACGCGATCGCCGAGGGCGCCGACATCGCCGTGGTCGTCGACGTGCTGTCCTTCACGACGACGCTCTGCGTGGCGCTCGAGCAGGGCATCCGGGTGCTGCCGTTCGCGTGGCGCGATGAGCGGGCAGCGGCCTACGCCGACGCCCACGACGCCGTGCTCGCCGTCGGTCGTCACGAGGCGCGTCGCGACGGTGCGCGGGGCGTCAGCCTCTCCCCGGAGACCCTGCTGGGCGCGAGGGGGATCGAGCGCCTGGTGCTGCCCTCGCCCAACGGATCGGCCCTGTGCGCCCGTCTCGCCGACCGTGGCGTCCAGGTCGTCGGGGCGTGCCTGCGCAACCGCTCCGCCGTCGCCGCCTGGCTCGCGCCGCAGCTGGCCGAGGGCGCCGTGGTGGCAGTGCTGCCGGCCGGCGAGCGGTGGCCGGACGGCACGCTGCGGCCGGCGATCGAGGACCTCTGGGGCGCCGGGGCGGTGCTCGACGCACTCCCGACCGGGCGACGCTCCGCGGAGGCCGCGGCCGCGTCGCGGGCCTTCGTCGCCGTGGGCGACGATCTGGCCGCCCAGCTGCTCGACTGCGCCAGCGGACGCGAACTGGTCGAGGCGTCGTACGCCGCCGACGTCCGGATCGCGGCCGAGCTCGACGTCGCCGACGTGGTGCCGCTGCTCGGTGCCGACGGGTTCGCCCCGGCCCCGGAGCGGTCATGATGGGCGCATGAGCGACGACCACGACCACGGGCACGACCACGGGCACGGGCACGGCCACGACCACGGGGACATGAGCGAGGACGAGCGGGCCCGACGCGCGGGGCACATCATCCTCGACGGCGTGACGGCCGCCGACGCCGATCGCGACGGCGGCGTCGACCCAATGGAGCTGGCCTTCGCCCAGCTGCTCGAGATCGAGGCGATCGAGCTGCTCCTCGACGAGGAGGCCGACGAGATCGAGCTGGACATCTCCCCGCTGATGGGCGGCGTGATGATGGTGGTCAACCGGTTGGTGACCGAGCTCGCGCAGCGCGACGGGGTCAGCCCCGAGGCGGTCGTGATGTCGATCCGGGCCGGCATCGACGAGTCCGCCTGACGCCGGGACGACCCGCGGCTACGGGTCGGCCCGGCGATCGGTCATAGCGGCGAGAGGGTGTGGATCGCGACGTCTCCGGCAAGCAGCGGGCCGACGACGGTGAACGCCTCGGCGACGTGCGGCGCCGACATGTGGGCGTCCATGGCCGCCTGGGTCGTCCAGGCCTCGACGGTCACCAGGGTGCCGGGCACCGTGCCGGACTCGAAGGCGTCGTACTGCAGGCATCCCTCGTCCTGGGCGAGGGAGACGGCGGCCAGGGCCGCGAGCGCCGTCCGGGCGGCGGCGACGTGCTCGGGCTGGACGGGCAGGGTGGCGACGACGCGCAGGGCGTCGGCAGGCAGGTCGGTCATGTCGCCGAACGTAGCGCCCGTCCGTGCGCGACGTCACCACCTGCACCCGGCGGCCATTGGCTAGGGTCGCGGGGTGAGCATCCTGGACGACGCCCGCGAGGGCATGAATCTCGACATCCGCCCGCAGGACGATCTCTTCGGCCACGTCAACGGCCGCTGGCTCGCCGAGACCGAGATCCCCTCCGACCGGTCGAGCTGGGGTCCGTTCGTGCAGCTGGCCGACGCAGCCGAGGAGCACGTGCGGGCGATCATCGAGGACCTGGCCAGCCAGAGCACCGACGACGCCGGCGTGATCGACCCCGACGCCCGCAAGGTCGGCGACCTGTTCGCGTCGTTCATGGACACCGAGGCGATCAACCGCGCCGGCGTCCGCCCCGTGCGCCCGCTGATCGACGCCGTCGGCTCGCTGCGCGACACCCGCGACCTGGCGGCATTCCTCGGCGAGTTCGAGCGGATCGGCGGGCACGGCCTCTTCGGCTCCTACGTCGACACCGACGACCGCAACTCCGACCGCTACCTCTTCCACCTGGTCCAGGGCGGCCTCGGCCTGCCCGACGAGTCGTACTACCGCGACGACAAGTTCGCCGACACCCGCACGGCCTACGTCGCCTACCTCACCCGCCTGCTCGCCCTGGGCCGTCACGAGGACGCGCCCGACGCCGCGGCGACCGTGCTCGCGATCGACACCCGTCTCGCGGCCGGCCACTGGGAGCGCGCGGAGACGCGCGACGTGCAGAAGACCTACAACCTGCTGACCCACGAGGAGCTCAAGGCGCTCTGCCCGGCCTTCGACTGGGACGCCTACCTGACCAACCTCGGTGGCCGCGACATCGACGGCGACACCGTGCTGGCCGAGGTGTGCGTGCGCCAGCCGTCGTACTTCGAGCACCTCTCCGCCGTGCTCGACGAGGTGCCGATCGAGGACTGGAAGACCTGGCTGCTCACCCACGTCCTGCGCGCAGCCGCGCCGTACCTCACCGACGACTTCGTCGAGACCAACTTCGACTTCTACGGCCGCACCCTCAACGGCACGCCCGAGCTGCGCGCCCGGTGGAAGCGCGGCGTCGCGCTCGTCGAGGGTGCGCTCGGCGAGGCCGTCGGCAAGGTCTACGTCGCCCGCCACTTCCCGCCCACCTCCAAGGCGATGATGGACGAGCTGGTGACCAACCTGCTCGCGGCCTACCGCCAGTCGATCTCGGTGCTCGACTGGATGACCGAGGCCACGAAGGAGCGCGCCTACGAGAAGCTGGCGACCTTCCGCCCCAAGATCGGCTACCCCGAGACCTTCCGCGACTACTCCGCCCTCGAGGTGCGCGCCGACGACCTGATGGGCAACGTCGCCGCCGCGTCGTCGTTCGAGACCGACCGCCAGCTCGGCAAGATCGGCGGTCCGGTCGACCGCGACGAGTGGTTCATGCTGCCGCAGACCGTCAACGCCTACTACAACCCCGGCACCAACGAGATCTGCTTCCCCGCGGGGATCCTGCAGAAGCCGTTCTTCAGCCCGGACGCCGAGCCGGCCGAGAACTACGGCGGCATCGGCGCGGTCATCGGCCACGAGATCGGGCACGGCTTCGACGACCAGGGCGCGCAGTACGACGGCGCCGGCAACCTCAACGACTGGTGGACCGCGGCCGACAAGGCGGCCTTCGAGCTGAAGTCGAAGGCCCTCATCGAGCAGTACGACGCCTTCGAGCCGCGCGACCTGCCGGGCGAGTCGGTCAACGGCGCGCTGACGGTCGGCGAGAACATCGGCGACCTGGGCGGGCTGACCATCGGCCACAAGGCGTTCGTGATCGCGCAGGGCGGCGCCGCGACGGTCGAGGACCGACGCAAGCTGTTCATGAACTGGAGCTTCTGCTGGCGCACCAAGCGCCGCGAAGAGCAGGCCCGTCAGTTCCTGACCATCGACCCGCACAGCCCGGCGGAGTTCCGCGCCAACATCGTGCGCAACCTCGACGAGTTCCACGAGGTCTTCGAGACCGCGCCGGGCGACGCCCTGTGGATCGAGCCCGAGGAGCGGGTCAGGATCTGGTGATCAGGACGCGGCGCGCAGCCGCCGGGCGAGCGCGGCCGCAATCTGCCGCGAGACCCGGGGGTAGCGGGTCAGCAGCTGCTCGAAGGAGCGGGGGTCGACGACGAACGCCGTCACGTCGGTGCGCGCGGTGACCGTGGCCGAGCGGGGCTGACTGCGGTCGAGCAGCGCCATCTCCCCCACGAGGTCGCCGGCTCCGAGCGTGGCGACGTACTCGCCGCTGGTGCTGACGTCGGCGGTGCCGTCGATGAGGATGAAGGCCTGGTCGCCCAGCTCGCCCTCGGTGACCAGCACGGTGCCTGCCGGCACGGCGGTCTCGTCGAAGAGCGCCGCGATCTGGCGTCGCTCGCGGTCGGTGCAGGCGGCGAAGAGCGGCATCTGCGCGAGCGTGGTGCTGTGGTGCCTGGACGCCATGACGGTGCTCCTCGATGGGGGATGGACCCGTGTCCCATCCTTCCCCATCGACCATACCGTGGGTATGTCTGGCTCGCCGTGGGCCCGGTCACTGGTCCACACCACGTCACCCGTCAGAAGGTCGGGGCGTGCTCTGCTGCCCGCAGCCGCCGCGCGAGGGCGATCGCCATCTGCTTGCTGACGCCGGGGTGCTCGTCGAGCAGCTTGTTGAAGGAGCGCGGCTCCAGCACGAACACGGCCAGCTCGGTGTCGGCGGTGACGGTGGCCGAGCGCGGTCCTTGTCGGTCGAGCAAAGACATCTCGCCGACCGCGTCGCCGGGCCCGAGGGCGCCGACCCGTTCGCCGGCCAGGGTCACGGTGGCCGTGCCTGTGACGATGACGTAGGCCTCGACCCCGACCTCGCCCTCGCGGATCAGCACGGTGCCGGCCGGCACGGTGGCCTCGTCGACCAGCGACTCGAGTCGCTTCAGCTCCTTGTCGGAGCACAGGGCGAACAGGTTGACCTCGCGCAGCAGGTCGAGCTTGGTCTTGCGGCTCATGGCGCTCCTCGGTGCGATGCCCCCGGGGGAAGGGCGGCCAGCGCAACGTAGCAGCGCGCGGGGCCTTCCGTCATCGGCCGGCGGGCCACACCAGAGCGAGCGCGATGCCGAGGCGCTCGACCAGCACTGGTCTCAGCGCCTCCAAGGCGCTCCGGTCGTCGTCCCTCAGCGCGCCTGCCTCGTCCAGGGTCACCAAAGCCCGCCACTCGTCGTACGGCGAGCCCTCGGCCCGCGCCGCGTCCAGACTCGCGCGCACGGCGGCCAGTCCGGCATCGCGCTCCCCGGTCGCGATCAAAGCCTGGCCCCGCAGCCGTGCCAGGTAGTCCAACGGAGCACCGATCTTGCGGTTGCGCTCCAGCGTGTCGTCGATCTGTGCGAGGGCTGCTGCGGCGTCACCGGCCAGCAGACGGGCCTCGGCGATGAGCGCGTCGAGCACGACGACCTCGTAGTGCTCGCCGATCTCGTCCTGGGTGGTGCGCGCGGTCATGAAGAGGCGCTGGGCCTCGGGGAGGTCCCCGCGGGCCATCGCGACCCGGCCCAGCTGGCCGCGAGCGAAGGCCTGCTCACCGAGCGCCCGGCTGCCGTGCAGCAGTCGCAGTGCCTCCGTGAGCTGTTCGCTCGCCCGGCTCAGCTGGCCCTGGAAGATCAGGACCTCGGCGGTGTTCGCGAGTTGGAGCGCCACGTCGAGATGACGGCCCATCCGTTCGTAGGCCTCGGCGGACGCCTCGTAGTGGCGCAGGCCGCGCAACCAGTCGCCCTGACCGACGGCGATCACGCCGATGACGTTGTGGGTGCGAGCCAGGCCCAGGTCGTTGTGCTCGGTCTCGTAGATGTGGACGGCGTCGAGCAGGCTGGCGATGTCGACCGCGAGACCGAGCATGCTCTGCGAGGCGGCGCGGATCTCGATGCTCGCGGCTTGCAACCTGCGATCACCGGCCTGAGTCGCCTCGACCAGAGCGGTGTCGGCCCACGCGATGGCCTCCTGCAGGCGACCCTGGTTCATCTTGTTCTGCGCGTAGCGCTCGGCGAGCTTGGCGCGCAGCGATTGGGCCTCCTTCGTGGAGATGCCCTCCAGGGCACGCCGACCCAGCGTGGCCCAGCGCAGGGATCCCGTGTAGTCCCCGCCCATCCTGCGCTGGATGGACGTCAGCAGGGCCAGCCTCGCGCGGGCGATCGGGTCGTCGCGCAGCAGACGACGCGCTTCCTGCAGCGCCGTCCCCATGGCGTCGACGTCGCCGAGCTCCTCGTAGACATCGGCCAACGCCTCCCACACCAGGCTCAGATCAAGCTCCTGGTGGCGAGCTCGAGGCAGCTTGCGCGCGGCCGCGAGCGCGCGGCGATACGACTCGATCGCCTCGGCGTTGGCGTACCGCTTCCGGGACGACTCGGCGGCTCGCCGTGCGTAGCGATAGGCGTCCTGGTACCTGCCACCGTGGAAGCTGTGCATCGAGAGCAGCTCGGACTGATCGGTGCGGGCGTCTGCCCGTTGGGCGAGCAGGTCGGCAGCCATGGCGTGCAGTCGCCGCCGGTGGGTGAAGGGCAGTCCGGCGTAGGCCGTGTCGCGCACCAGGTGGTGGTGGAACCGGAGGCCGTCCCGGCTCGGACCGAGGAACTCCGACAGCGAGGCCATCGATGCATCCTCCGGGTCGAGGCCGGAGCGCAGGACGAGGACGTCGAGCAGGTTCGCCTCGAAGGTCATGCCGAGCACCGCGGCCGTGCGCAGGAGGGTGCGCTGCGGCGGTGTCAGCTGATCGATGCGGGCGGCGATCACCCCCTCGACCGTGTCCGGCACCGCGTCGGCGTCGACGCCGGATCCGAGGCCGCTGGCCAGCTCGGTCAGGTAGAGCGGGTTGCCTCCGGAGCGCTCGACCAGGGCGGCGCGTCGATGCGCGGGCAGCGCCGCGTCGCCCATCGCCGCGGAGAGCAGGGTGTCAGCGTCGTCGGGCGCCAGCGGAGCCAGCGCGATGGCCGCCCCGTGCTCGACACGGGGCAGCGACCACAGCGACGTCGGACGACGGGTGGCGACGATCAGCCACGGCCTGGTCGCGACGTCGCGGACCAGGCGGTCGAGCAGGTCGGTGCTCGCCTCGTCCATGAAGTGCACGTCGTTGAAGACCAGCAGGGTCGGCTCCAGCAGGATCTCGGCGAGCAGCGCGCTCGTGACCTCCTCGAGCCGGGCCTTGCGCACGGTCGGGTCGAGGGCACCCACCTCGGCCGTCTCCGGCAGGTCGATGCCGGTCACGACCCCGATCAGCGGCAGCCAGGGCACCAGGTCGGGCCGCAGGCCGGCCACCAGCGCCTGCAGGTCGTCGGCGGCCTCGGGGAGCCGGTGGTCGATGCCGAGCCGGGTGGCGAAGAGCCGCTGGAAGGGTTCGTACGGGGTGCGGGTCGCGTAGATGTCGCCGTTGAGCCACCACGGCTGACCGCCGCTGACGGCAGCCAGCTCGCTGAGCAGGCGCGACTTCCCGACGCCCGCCTCGCCCACCAGCTCCGTGGCGCTCCCGTGGCCGGCCTGGGCCGCCGTCCAGGCCGACACCAGAGCGGCGAGCTCCGGGACGCGACCGACGAGGGGCAGCTGGGCGCCGGCCGGCTGGTCGCTCGCGGTCTCGACGGCGCCGACCAGGCACGCCTCGACGGGCTCGCTCTTGCCCTTCACCGCGAACGGCGGCAGCGACTCGGTGCTGAAGCGGGTCCGCGAGGCGGCGACCGCGGCGGTGCTCGCCACCAGCTGACCCGGACCGGCTGCGCCCATCAGACGCGCCGCGAGGTTGACGCAGTCGCCGGTCACCGAGTAGACCCGCCGCGACGGCGGCCCGTAGTCGCCCGCGAAGACCCGTCCGACGTTGCACCCGGCCCGCAGCGAGAGTCGATGGTCGCCGTCCAGCGCGTCCCGCGCCGCGCTCAGGACCCGAGCAGCATCGTCGCCGGTCGTGCGTGGTGCACCGGCGACCAGGATGACCTTGCCGCCGTCGGGATAGATGTCGGAGGACAGGAAGGTCACATCGTGTGCCTGCGCGGCGACCTGGCACGCACTGATCACGTCGGCGACGGCCGACGCCGCCGCGCCCAGACCCTCGCCCTCGCGCAGGGCGTCGACGCCGGAGAACTCCACGAAGCACACGGCGATCACCCGATGCTCGGAGGCGACCTCGCCGGCCAGCAGGTGGTCGACCAGGTGCGCCGGCAGGGCCACGCGCAGATCGGTGCTGGGAGTCGTCAGCGCAGCGGCGGCCAGCGGGGCGACGGCCGGCGCCCGCTCCAGCAGGATGCCCGGCCCCTTCTGCTCCCCGAGCACCCCGCCCGCCGCGGCCAGGATCTCGGCGCTGGCCGCGCTGACCACGATCTCGCCGGCGTCGGCGGCCGTCTCCATCCTCGCCACCGCGGTGGCGCCCGGACCGGTGACGATCAGCTCGCGGAAGACCTCTCCCACCAGCAGGAAGTCCAGGTCCCCCGAGTGCAAGCCGATCGACATGCGCAACCGGACGCGACCCGACGCCGTGCCGACCCGCCCGACGCGGGCCATCACCCGCTGCATCTCCTGGGCGGCCCGGGCGGCGCGCAAGGCGTGGCCCGCTCCGTCGAACAGCAGCAGGACGGCGTCCCCACCCCACTTCACGAGACCGGCGCCGTAGGCGTACGCCGCCGCGAGCAGCTCGCCGAAGACGGCGTTGAGGATGTCGCCCATCTCCTCGGCGCCGACCTGGCCGCGCCGGGCCAGCAGCTCGGTGAGAGCCGTGAAGCCGGAGATGTCGGCGAAGACGCCGGTGCCGTCGACGGTGCGGAAGGTCTGCTCCGGAGCGTGGGTCAGCCAGTCGACGACCAGGCGTGGCACGTACGGCGCGAGCAGGCTCCCGCCCTGGGCCGGATCGACGTGGGACTGCTCTGGGGTCAACGGGGACCTCGGGGGGTCGTGGCGGGTCGTCGCGGGGGGACCTCGTCGTCGCGACGGCATCGGCGCGGCAACAGTGCGGTCACAGGATGCACCCCGACCGCTGCCGTGCGTGCGCAGTGGTCTGGACATCCGCCATCTGGCGGATGCGACGGGGGGTGTCAGGGCTGACAGTGGGGGCACCGGCGACCCTCCACCCGCCGGATCCCGCCTCCCCCCGAAGGTGCTCTCCCGATGAAGACTGCTCCCTCCTCCGTCCGGCGGCGTGCCGGCCTGCTGCTGGCCGCTGCCGGCCTGATCGCCGGGTCGCTCACCGCCCTGGTCCCGACCGCCGCCGAGGCGGCAGGGCCGCTGCCGACCTCGACGACGCTCGCGTCGTCGGCGTCCGTCATCACCGCCGGAAGTCCGGTGACCCTGACGGCCAACGTCTCCGCTCTGGGATTGGGAGGGCTGCTGCTCACTCCCTCCGGCGCCGTGCGCTTCGACGCCGTCACCGCCTCCGGCACCACGCTGCTCGGCAGCGCCAACCTGGGTGCGCTCTGCTTCCTGACGCCCTGCACGGCTGCGCTGACGACCTCGACGCTGCCCGTGGGCAACGTCTCGGTCGTCGCGAGCTACGCCGGCGACACCCTGACCGCTGCGAGCTCGGGATCCACCGCGGTGACGGTGAACCAGCCGCCGCGTGCGCCCGTCCTGACGGCGGCCACCGCCGGCGACTCCAAGGTCACCGTGAGTTGGAACCAGCCGACCGACCCGGGCTCCTCGGCCGTGGTGAGCTACCAGATCTTCCGCTCGACGACCGCGGGTCAGCTCGGCACCACGATCGGCCAGATCAACGCCCCGACGACCACCTACGTCGACACGACGGTCAGCAACGGCACGACGTACTGGTACTCCGTGGTCGCGAGCAACGCGACCAACGCGAGCCCGCCGTCCAACCAGCTCTCCGCCTCACCCGCCGCCGGCGTCCCCGGCGCACCGGTGCTCTCCGGACCGACGTCCGCGCTGGACAAGCTCACGATCAGCTGGACGGCCCCGGCGTCCACCTCGGCCATCACCGGCTACCAGGTGTACCGGGCGACGGCTGCCGGGGTGACCACCGGAGCGCCGCTGGCGAGCGTGGCCGCCGGCACCACGACCTATGTCGACACGACGGTCACCGCCCCGACCCGCTACTACTACACCGTCGTCGCGACCAACGTCGCCGGGGCGGGAGCGCGGTCCAACGAGGTCAACGGGGTGCCGGTGCCGCCGACCGTGCCGGGCGCGCCGACCCTCACCGCCACGCAGCAGATCGGCAGCATCCAGCTGTCGTGGGCCAGCGCCTCGAGCGGTGGTCGGGCCATCACGTCGTACCGCCTCTACCGGAGCACGACGGCGACCGGCACCTACACGCTCATCGCGACCGACCTGCCGACGGGTCGCTACCAGGAGACGACCGTCCCGGTCGGCACGACCTACTACTACCGCGCTACCAGCGTGAACTCGGTCGGTGAGTCCCCCGTGTCGAACACGGCGAGCTCGTCGGCAGCGGCGTACAGCGGAGCGAGCAGCTACAGCACGACTCCGTGCGCCCCGGGAGTCGCCTGCAACACCGCCACGGCGTCCGGCACCAGCGGGGCCGGTTGGGTCAGCTCGGGCCGGGTCGACGTCGAGAGCTCCACGGGCAGCCACACGGCCACGGTCGCCGTCGGCGGCCCGATCCTCACCGGCTGCGGCGCTCTGCCCGTCGCGGGGCTGAGCGTGACCTTCAACGACACGTCCACCGATGCCTACAAGACGGTGACGGTCACCTACCGCGGCCAGGAGGCCGACGACTGGCACAACTTCTACGCCGTGACCACCGGCTTCGAGGGCTGCCTCGGCCTCGGGACGCCGTGGTTCGCCGGGTCGCTGTCCAACCCGGCGGTCTGGAACGCCGCCGACGGCCTCTACGAGGCAGCACCCCCGAGCTGCGCCAACAACGGTGCGTTCTTCGTCAGCGCCGGTCACTACTCGCAGCCGTGCTTCACCAGCAGCTACGGCCCGCCGGGACCGGTGGCCAACCGGGTGTTGACCCTCGTGTACCGCTTCCCGCCGGGTGACGGTCGCATCAGCGGCGGCAAGTGCTGCTGAGCCCGACCCGCTGACAGCCACGACGGCGTCCTCCCGGTGGAGGGCGCCGTCGGTCTGTCCGGGGGCGCTGGTAGACAGACGGGCATGACAGCCGACGCGACCACCGCCCGCGCCGACGTACGCCGCGAGGCCGAGGCCCATCTGCAGGCGCTCGTCGGGCGCGACGACGCGGTGCTGCGCGAGGACCAGTGGTCGGCGATCGAGGCGCTGGCCGTCGATCGGCGGCGCGCGCTGGTCGTGCAGCGCACCGGCTGGGGCAAGTCGGCCGTCTACTTCGTCGCCACCCTGCTGCTGCGCGCGCACGGAGCCGGCCCGACGGTCATCGTCTCCCCGCTTCTCGCCCTGATGCGCAACCAGATCGCCGCCGCGGAGCGCGCCGGCATCCGCGCGGTCACCATCAACTCCACCAACGTCGAGGACTGGCAGCCGATCCACGACGCGATCAACGCCGGCGAGATCGACGTGCTGCTGGTCAGCCCGGAGCGGCTCAACAACCCCGGCTTCCGCGACGAGGTGCTGCCGCGGCTGGCCGCCACCTGCGGGCTGCTCGTGGTCGACGAGGCGCACTGCATCTCCGACTGGGGCCACGACTTCCGTCCCGACTACCGCCGGATCCGCACCCTGCTCGAGGACCTCCCGACCGGCATCCCGGTCCTTGCCACCACCGCCACCGCCAACGCCCGGGTGACTTCCGACGTCGCCGAGCAGCTCGGCACCAGCTCGTCGGGAGGCGCGCTCGACGACGTGCTCGTGCTGCGCGGGTCGCTCGACCGCGAGTCCCTGCGGCTCGGGGTGGTCCGGCTGAAGACCCCCGACCAGCGGCTGGCGTGGCTGGCCGACCATCTGGCCGAGCAGCCGGGCTCCGGCATCGTCTACTGCCTGACCGTGGCCGCCACGCAGGAGATCGCCGACTACCTGCGCAGCCGCGGGCACGTCGTGGCGGCCTACTCCGGCCAGACCGACCCGACCGAGCGGCAGGCCCTGGAGGCCGATCTGATCGCCGGTCGGGTCAAGGCGTTGATCGCGACCAGCGCGCTCGGGATGGGCTTCGACGCGACCCTCGGCTTCGTGGTCAACATGGGGGCGCCGGCGTCCCCGGTCTCCTACTACCAGCAGGTCGGTCGCGCCGGGCGCGGCACCGACGAGGCGACCGTCGTCCTGCTGCCGGCCATCGAGGACCGCGACATCTGGGCCTACTTCGCCTCGCTGGCCTTCCCGCGCGAGGAGCTGGTGCGGCAGACCCTCGACGTGCTCGCCCAGGAGGGGAGGTCGATGAGCACCGCTGCCCTCGAGACCCAGGTCGAGCTCAACCGCACCCGGCTCGAGACGATGCTCAAGGTGCTCGACGTCGACGGCGCCGTGCGCCGAGTGCGCGGCGGTTGGGAGTCGACGGGGCAGCCGTGGAGCTACGACGCCGAGCGCTACGACCGGGTCCGGGAGGCCC
>WLIH01000200.1 GCA_009702305.1 Actinomycetota bacterium
GGTCTCGAGGAAGTCGCGGGCGACGTCCTCGGTCTTCTCCCGGTCGACGGAGATGCGGCCGTTGAGCTCGGTGAGGATCTCGGTGGTCAGCGCCGCCATCAGCGGGTTGAGGATGTCGGCGACGTCGGGGTGCTCGGCGAGGAAGTCGTCGCTGACGGCGGGCACGAGGTTCTGGGCCGGCTGGATCTGCAGGTCGTCGGCCAGCACGACCAGGCCCTGCGACTCCAGGGTGCCGTCGGTGGTGCTGGTCTCGCCCAGCTGGGACTCGCCGTCGAGGACCGACTTGTAGGTCTCGGCACTGGCGTAGCCGAGCGGGAGCACCTCGGTGACGTCGATGCCGTACTCGTCGGACAGACCGCCCTCGCAGTCGAGACGGCCCTCGCAGTCAGGAGCCGCGGCCAGGACGACGGACTCGCCCTCCAGGTCGGACAGCGCGGTGACGTCGTTCTCCTCGGAGTAGTCCTGGGTCACGAAGAAGGCGTTGGTGTCGGTCGCGGGCGACACGTCGAGCAGGGTGATGCCGGCATCGGCGAGCAGGTCGGCGCCATCGGCGGCCAGCTCGCTGCCGTCACCGGCCTCGAAGGGCTCCGCCTTGTCACCGTTGGCGATGCCGTTGAGGTAGTTGACGATGCCGCCGACGTACTCCGGCACGATGTCGACGCTGCCGGGGAAGTCGGGCATGTAGGCGTCACGGGCGTCGACGAGCTTGACGTCGGCGTCGTAGCCCTGGGCCTCGAGGAGCTGCTCGTACATCGAGGCGACGAGCGCCGCCTCCGGGAAGCTCTGCGAGGCGATCGTGACCGGGCCACCCGTCGCGGGCTCCTCGGAGGCGGAGGTGGAGGTGCTCGGCGCCGACGAGGTCTCGTCGTCGGAGGCCGAGTCGAGGTCGTCGCCCGAGCAGGCGGTGGCGGCGAGCAGGGTGCCGACGGACAGCACGGCGAACAGGGAGCGGCGCAGCTTCATGAGGGGGATCTACCTTCTGTGTCCCGCGGACGGTCGTCCGCGCGTGTCCGGTCAGCGGCTCAGCCGGAGCTGCACAGGGCTGCGCAGGATGGGCTCACTGGTGGGGCGCCGAGGGATCGGCAGCAGTCGCAACCATAGGACCCCCCACAGGCATTCCGTCCTTACGAACCGATGACCTCACCCCTCGGGATGGGGACGTCGGATCCAGCCAGCGCTGCACGAGGGACGCGAGCAGCTCGAGCAGCAGCGCGACGACGGCCACCACGACCGCGCCGGCGATGCCCTGGCCGTAGCGGGTGCGCACGAAACCGTCGGTGATCACCCGACCCAACCCCGGTCCGGCGACTAGGGCCGCGATCGTCGCCGTCGCCCAGACCTGGACCAGCGCCAGGCGCAGTCCCGACATGACCAGGGGCAGGGCGAGCGGCAGCTCCACGCGGCGGAACTTCTGCCACCCGGTCATGCCCATGCCGTCGGCCGCCTCCCGCACGTCGAGCGGCACCTCGCGCACGGCGACGTAGGCGTTGGTGATGATCGGCGGCAGCGCGAAGAGCAGCAGCGCGACCAGGGTCGCGGCACCGGCACGACCGTAGGGGCCGAGGCCGGCCGTGCCCGGGAAGTGGCCGCCGGTCCAGCCCC
Organism: Actinomycetota bacterium; assembly: GCA_009702305.1. Taxonomy (GTDB): domain Bacteria; phylum Actinomycetota; class Actinomycetes; order Propionibacteriales; family Nocardioidaceae; genus Nocardioides. The sequence continues at coordinate 1,603 of WLIH01000200.1, forward strand.
AGGAGTCCGCGGCGACGAAGATGCCGAGCAGCGCGAACGTCGGGACGGCCCGGCCGACGTTCGAGATGTTGATCGCGAGGAAGCCGCCCCGACCCAGGTGGCCCAGCCACAACGCGATCGGCAGACCGACCAGCATCGCCAGCCCGAGCGCGGTGAAGGTGACCAGGAGCTGCTGGAGCAGCAGGTCGAGCAGCTTGTTGTCGCCGGTCCAGTTCGCGCCGTCGAGCAGGTAGTCCCAGGCGTCCCGGACGACCCTCACGACCGAGCTCCCCTCGCCCAGGGCGTCATCAGTCGCTCCGCCAGCACGAGCAGCACGTCCAGGGCGATCGCGAGCACGACGCACAGCACCGCCGCCGTCAGCAGCTCCGCGCGGAAGTTGCTGGTGACACCGTCCTTGATCAGGTTGCCGAGGCCGCCATAGGCGACCAGCGAGCCGACGGTGGTGAGGGCGACCGTCGAGACGGTCGCGACCCGCAGGCCCGCCATCACGACGGGCAGGGCGAGCGGCAGCTCCACCCGGACGAGCAGCCGAGCGCTGCCGTAGCCCAGGCCCTGCGCCGCCTCGCGGGTGTCGGCCGGCACCGACCTCAGGCCCTCCAGCAGCGCCCGGACCAGGATCGTCAGGGCGTAGAGGGCCAGCCCGATGACGACCGTCGTCGCCGTCAGGCCGGTGAAGGGCACCAGCAACGGGAAGAGCGCGAGGCTGGGGATCGTGTAGAGGCCGGTGCTCAGCGCCATGATGCTCGACTCGAGCCACGGGAAGCGTCGCGCCAGCAGCGCGAGGGGGAAGGCCAGCGCGAGCCCGACGACGACGGCGACCGCAGTGATGGCGACGTGCTGCACCAGGGCGTCGAGGATCTCCTCGCGCCGGTCGGTCCAGTACGCCGAGCAGACCCACTCGTTGGTGAGGCGGCTGTAGCAGCTCGGCTCGGCCGCGGGTGCCGCCGACGCGATGGCCGTCACCAGTAGGGTCACCGCATGGACGCTACCGGGTCAGGTCAGCCACCTGCGGCTCCCACCGCGATGATCCGCCTGTCCGGGGTCGGCAAGACCTACGACGACGGCACCATCGCCGTCCAGGCGCTCGACCTGGAGGTGGCCGCCGGCGAGCTGGTCTGCCTGGTCGGCCCGTCGGGCTGCGGCAAGTCCACGACGCTGAAGATGATCAACCGGCTGATCGAGCCGACCACCGGCACCATCGAGATCGACGGCCGTGACGTGACCGGGGCCGACCCGGTCGAGCTGCGGCGCGGCATCGGCTACGTCATCCAGCAGGTCGGACTGTTCCCCCACCAGAAGATCGTCACCAACGTGATGACCGTGCCGCTGCTCTACGGCGAGTCGAAGAAGGTCGCCCGCCAGCGCGCCCACGAGCTGCTCGACCTCGTCGGACTCGACCCGTCGACGTACGGCGACCGCTATCCGCATCAGCTCTCGGGCGGTCAGCGCCAACGGGTCGGCGTCGCCCGGGCGCTGGCCGCCAACCCTCCCGTGCTGCTGATGGACGAGCCCTTCGGTGCCGTCGACCCGGTGGTGCGGGTGCGGCTGCAGGACGAGTTCCTGCGCCTGCAGCGCGAGCTCGGCAAGACGGTGGTGCTGGTGACCCACGACATCGACGAGGCCGTCCGGATGGGCGACCGGGTCGCCGTCTTCGCGACGGGCGGTCGGCTGGCGCAGTACGCCACTCCGGTCGAGCTGCTGGCCCGACCGGCCGACGACTTCGTCGCCGACTTCGTGGGCTCCGAGCGTGGCCTGCGCCGCCTCGCGGTGACCCGGCTGAGCCGGGACCACCTCGAGCCGCTGGACGGCGTCACGGGGGGTCAGCTCGGCGCCGCGGTCGACCTGGACTCCTCGCTCGAGGAGGCGCTGGCGGCGATGCTGCGCGACGACCGCGGGATGGTCGCGGTCCGCGACGGCGCTCAGTTCGTCGGCGTCCTCACGCCCAACGGGGTGCACCGCGCCCTGCGCAGCTCGTTGGCCTAGCCGACGCTCACCTCGCGGTGCCAGGACTCGGTGACGTACGCCGTCTGCCAGCCCAGTGAGGTGTAGAGACCGTCGGCGCCGGTGCTGGAGTCGGCGTCGACCTCGAGCGTGACGCGGTCGCGCCCGCGAGCGGCGGCGTCGGCGCTGATCGTGCGCAGCAGGCCCTTGGCGACTCCTCGACCACGCGCCGCCTCACGCACGCCGTTGTAGGACACGTAGGAGCCGTCGGGGCCGTGGGTGCTCTCGGACACCGTGCCGCACAACGCTCCGACCGCCTCGGCCCGCTCCCCGTCGACGAGCTCGGCCAGCCACCAGTGGTCCCACCGGTGCCCGGGGTCCTCCCGCAGCCGGTGCAGGAACTCGTCGAAGGTCTCGACCCAGGAGTTGAAGTGGTCGAGGAAGGCCTCCTCGAGCACGTCGTGTACGTCGCGCAGGTCGTCCTCGTCGGGGAGCCCGGTGCCGGCGCGGCGGACGAGACGGAAGCGGACGCCGTCCTGCTCCCAGTGGTCGGGGTCGGGCACCAGGTCGGCCTCCTCGGGGAGCACGGGCCGGCTCATCTGCCACCACGTGCGGACCTTGCGGAAGCCGGCGGCGCAGAGCCACCGGGCCTGGCGCTCGTCGCCGGCGAAGGCGCCGGTGTCGATCTGCTGGACCTCCAGCCCCCGGGCCGCGCCGACGGTTCGTGCCTGTCCGACCGCCCACTCGACCAGCACCTCGGAGCACGCGTCGGCGACGGGTGCGGCGAGGTCGCGCTCGACCACGTGGACGAAGAGCATCCGGCCGCCGGCACGGTCGTGGACGCTGCCCCACGCCCGGATCTCGCCCTCGGCGTCGCGGACGACGACGTTCTCCCGCGTGCGCAGCCCGGCCTCGGACACCTCCAACAGCACGTCGTCGACCCCGGCTCCCGCCCAGCCGCGGCCGTGCTGCTCGTGGGCACGCAGCAGCAGGGTCAGCCGGGCGACGTCGAAGCGATCGGCCGGGTCGGGGCTCCCGATCTCCCAGCCGGTCGGCAGTGCGTCAGTCTCGACGGCGAGCTCGTCGGGGTCGCTCTCGAAGCGGGACTCGGGTGGGATCACGATCCGTCAGCCTGCCATGCGGCGTACGACGCCAAACCCGACGTGACCGGCCCCACCCGGTCGAGACGACCCGTCGGGTCGAGCCGACGCGTCAGGTCGCCGGGTCCCGGCGGGTCAGGCGCGCTTGCGCACGGATGCCTCGGCAGCACGCCAGGCGAGGGTGACGGTGTCGAGCTCGGCGCGGAGCACGTCGACCTCCTGCTCGACCTCGGCGAGCCGCACGATGGCGGCGGCCGCGCGCTCCTCGGCGGCGTCGAGCTGGGCGACGACGCCGTGGCCCTCGTGCTCCAGCTCGTCGCCGCGGCGGGTGGCCGCGACCAGGCGCAGCCCGGTCTCGGCCGCCTGCTTCTGCACGTCGGAGAGCACCTGCTCCAGCTCGACCAGGGTCTGCTCGCGCTCGACCAGGGTCTGCTCGCGCTCGGCCAGGCGGGCCGCGAGGCGCTCCACGTCCCGGGCATGCTCCGAGGAGCGTCGCGTCGCGATGGAACGGTAGGCCTGGGCCTGGGCCGCCCGGTCGGCGTTGGCGTCGCGGCGCGACTGCAGCAGCTCGGCGTGGGTGATCCGGGTCGCGGCGGCGCCGAGCGCGACCGCCACGGCTCCGGCGAGGACGGCGATCGGCCAGGAGCCGACGGGGGCGGAGCTCGCGACCACGGCGGCGGCCAGCACGAGCAACGCGGTGGCGATCGTCAGTCGAGTGCCTCGCTGGCGCCGACGTGAGGTCGCGGTCGTGACGGATGTGACGGGAGTGGCCACTGGGGAAGGCATGGCTCAGGTTAGGACGGCGGATCGTCGGATCGGACGCGACACGCTCGCTCGAGGGCGAGGCCAGCGACGACGATCGCGACGCCGACCCCGGCGGCCACCGCCGAGCGGGCGGCCCGCTGGGTGGCGAGCTCGGCGCTCAGGCCGAGCCAGCTCACGGCGTAGCCGGCGTACGCACCCGCGATCAGCGCGCCGACGTAGGCGCCCGCACGCCCGAGCGCGAGCCGGTTGACCGCGCGGTGCGGCTCGAGCCGCTCACGACGCACCTGCACGCAACGGTGGGTCTGCCACGCCGTCAGGCCCAGCGCCGAGGCCACGACGGCCAGGGTCA
>WLIH01000201.1 GCA_009702305.1 Actinomycetota bacterium
CTGCGATCAGCCGGGCGTGCCGGGAGGCCTGCTGCTGGCCGTCGGCGAGAGCCGAGCGGGCGAGGGTCTCGGTCGCGGCAGCCGTCGCCACGGCGTCGGTGGCGGCGGCGAGCCCGCTGGTCGCGACCGCGCGCTGGTCGAGCGCCCAGGCCTGGAGCGACCCGTCGGCGGCGGGCTCGGCGAGCTCACGCAGGTCCCACGTGTCGGCAGGCTCGGTGTCGGTGGCCTCGCAGATCCTGCTCACGAGCAGCGCCAACCCGTGGTCGGCGTCGTCGGCGCGACGTCGTAGCGCGATCCGCCGCTCGCGCAGCCAGCGCTCGACGTCCTCGAACCTGCTGGTCCGGAAGACCTGCTGCAGCAACTGGTGGCGCTCCTCCGAGCGCGCGCGCAGGAACGCCTGGAAGCGGCCCTGCGGGAGCATCGCCACCTGGGTGAACTGGGTGAGGTTCATCCCGACCAGTCCGCTGACCAGATGACCGGTCTCGTCGAGGCGGGAGGAGAGCGGCTGCCACTCGCCGCCGACGCGCTCCGAGATCGTGACGCTCGCCTGCTGGGTGGTCGTGCCGGTGCCGCGCCGCTTGGGGCGCTCCCAGGCGGGGGAGCGGACGATGCGGAACCGTCGTCCGGACAGGGTGGCCTCGAGGCGGACCTGTGGTGCGGTGCCGGGGGCGGCCTGGTCGCATCGCAGCCGCTTCGCCGACCCCCGCTCACCCGGCACGTCGCCGTACAAGGCGAAGCACACGGCGTCGAGCACGCTGGTCTTGCCGGCCCCGGTCGCGCCGGAGAGCAGGAAGAGCCCGGCCTCGGACAGCTCGTCGAAGTCGACCGCGACGGTGCCGGGGAACGGCCCGAACGCCGTCACCTCGAGGGAGTGCAGCCGCATCAGGCAGGCACCTCGGCCAGGGTGAACAAGGTGTCGACGTCGGCGTCCTCGCAGCAGGAGTCGACGGCCCGGCGCAGCAGCATGCCCTCCGCGGCACTGGGCGCCTCGCCGCGCATGGCCGTGATGAACTCCGTCGCGATGTCGTGATCGGAGCGGCCCTGCGAGCGTGCGGCGGGCAGGGTGCCGATGCTCGGTGCGACGGCATCGAAGCCGAGCACCAAGGTGTGGGGGAACCGGCGGCGCAGCCGCTCCATCGCCTGGGCGGGTCGGTGCGCGTCGGCCAGGGTCGCCTGCACCCAGGACTGCTCGTGCTGCGCCAGGCGCGGGTCGTCGAGCAGCTCGTCGATGGTGCCGTGGAGGCGGGCGAGGGGACGGGGCACCGGTGCTTCGACGAACGCGCAGGTCGAGACGCCCGCCGCGCCGAGATCGACCAGCCAGGAGCCCTTGAGGTGGTCGGTCTCGGAGAAGGAGTAGGCCAGAGGGGAGCCGCTGTAGCGCACGGTCTCGGTCAGGGTGTGGCGCCCGTGCAGATGCCCGAGCGCGGTGTAGTCGACGCCGGTGAAGACCGACGTGGGCACGATAGAGACACCGCCGACGCTGATGTCGCGCTCGGAGTCGCTCGGCGCGACGTCGGCGCCGGGGCCGGCGACGAAGGCGTGGGCGAGCACCACCGATCGCGTGCCGGGTCTGCCGGCGAGGTCGCGACGCACCCGGACCATCGCCTCGGTGAGTGCCGCTTCGTGCGAGCGACCGCTCAGGCTCCAGGGCTCGCGGACCGCATCGGGGTCGAGGTAGGGCAGGCCGTAGACCGCGACCGGGCCGTGCTCGTCGTCGAGCAGCACCGGTGTGCCGACCGAGGAGACGTCGGCACGGATATGGACGCCGGCTGCGTCGATCAGACGCGAGCTGAAGCCGAGTCGCTGGGCGGAGTCGTGGTTGCCCGTGGTCAGCACGACCCGCGCCCGCGAGCGCGACAGCCGGACCAGGGTCTCGTCGGCCAGCCGGACGGCGTCGACCTGGGGGAGCGCCCGGTCGTAGATGTCGCCGGCGACCACCACCAGGTCGACGTGCTCGGACTCGACGACCTCGAGCAGGTGGTCGACGTAGGCGGCCTGGTGGCCGAGCATCCCCTCACGGTGGAACGACCGGCCCAGGTGCCAGTCGGAGGTGTGCAGGATGCGCATGGGACGAACCTACGAGGCGCCACCGACAGTGTGGCGTCCCCACGCCGCGACCTGGGGACGAGCTCCGGATCAGCAGTAGCGCACGGCACGATCGGCCGCGGTGAAGCCCCACAGGGCGAGTCCGCTGTCGGCGGCGAGCCGGGCCGACAGGCTGGTCGGGGCTCCCACGGAGACCAACGAACCGATGCCTGCCGCGACCGCCTTCTGGACCAGCTCGAAGCCCGCTCGGCCGCTCACCACCAGGCACGCCTCGGCGGGGGCGGCCCCCGCCAGAACCCGTGCTCCAGTGACCTTGTCCACGGCGTTGTGCCGACCCACGTCCTCCCGCACGACCAGCAGCTCGCCGTCGGCGCGGGCCAGCGCCGCGGCGTGCACCCCGCCGGTGCGGGCGAAGACGGCCTGGTGCTCGCGCAGCCGCGACGGCAGCGTCCGCACCACTTCGGGTGTCGGCAGCGGGCCGTCCCACCGAGCCGCAGCCGCGACCTCGAGCGCGTCGGCGACGCTGTCGCTGCCGCAGACACCGCACGCCGACGACCCGGCCGAGCGGGCCTCGTGGCGGGTGGTCGGCTCGCGCAACGGCGGTGCGTCGAGGCTGACGGTCACGACGTTGAACTCCTGGTCGGCGGCGAGATCGGCATCGGTGCAGTAGGCGACGCCGGCGACGCTCGGGGCGATGCCCTCGTGCACCAGCCATCCCGTCGCGAGCTCGAAGTCGTGCCCGGGCGTCCGCATGGTCACCCACACGCGGCGCGCGGCAGCACCCGGCCAGGCCAGTCTGACCTCGAGCGGCTCCTCGGTGGCCAGCCGGTCCTCGCGGTGCGACACCCGATCGGCGGTGTGCTCCTCGACGCGGGTGCGGACCGTCGGACCCGGACGGCGCGCGAGGCTCACGGGTGCGGGTACGCCGCGCGCACGGCGAGTCGCCGGACCAGGTCGTCGGTCTCGTCGATCACCCGGCGCCGCATCGAGGCGTCCAACGCGGGATCGGCGATCAGGGCGCGGGCCCGCTCCACCGTGCCGGCGTCGACCGGGGTCGTCGGGAAGAACGCCTCCGCAGCATCGGCCAGCACCCAGCCGCTGCGCACGGCGACGGTCGCGGGCAGCTCGTCGAAGTAGCGACCGACGTACGGCGCCACCAGCTCCTCCTGGCCACCGCGCCACATCGCGAAGCCGGTCGCGGTGAGCTCGTAGTTCGAGACGTCCACGACTCCGGTGAAGCGGTCCCAGGCGAAGGCCTTGGCCTCCTCGTCGGGGATCGAGGCGAGCGCTGCCGTGTGCTGGACCCGCGACACCGCGGTCGGCTCCGCCTCCAGGGCCGCCCGGAGCTCGGCGCGGTCCGCGGCGCCGACGGTGGCGAGGCGCCCGAGGATCCGCCAGCGCAGGTCCAGGTCGAGCGAGATCCCCGGGGGAGTGGCGGCGAGCCAGGAGCGCAGCCGGTCGGGGTCGGTGCAGGAGGCGATCGCGGCCCGCAGCGACGTCAGCTGCATCTCGGAGCCCGGCTCGGTGCTCGCCAGCCGCGCCATCACCGCGTGGTGCAGGCGCTCGCGGGCGCCGCTCGGCGAGACCGGCAGGAGCTCGTGGAAGACCCACGCCATGGTGCGGCGCTGGGTGTCCTCGGTGTCCTCGACCGGTGGGCTCGCCTCGACCAGGGCGAGAGCGTCCGCGGGGTCGAGCGCACCGCTGCGCAGCGCGCTCTTCACGCCGTTCCACACGGCCGCGCGCAGCTGTCCGTCGGCCATGCCGGGCAGCAGCTCGCGCAGCGCGGTGACGGTGAGGGCGTCGGGCTCCACCGCGCCCCACGAGTCCTCGTAGGGGTCGATCAGCACCGGCCGGTCGCCCGCGTCGTACGCCGTCGCGGGGCCGTCGAGGACGACCTGCTCGACCTCCCACCGCCCGTCGCGCTCGCTGGCGACCCGGATCGTGTGCCGACGGTCGGCGGGGTGCTCGGCCGGCGGCACCCGCAGGATCGTGCCCGCAGCGCGGTCGAGCAGGATCCGGTCGGGCCCGGCCGTGCGCAGCCAGCTGTCGGTGAACGCCGACAGGTCGCCACCGCCCGCGCGCTCCCAGCTGGCGACCAGGTCGTGCATCGTCGCGTTGCCGAACCGGTGGCGCGTCATGTGGTCGACCACGCCCGCGAAGAACACCTCGTCGCCCAATCGGGCGTTGAGCTGCTTGAGGATGCTGGAGCCCTTGGTGTACGAGATGCCGTCGAAGTTCTGCAGGGCGGCGGTGGCGTCCTCCTCGCCGTTGCCCGCGACCGGGTGCGTGCTGGGTCGCAGGTCGGCGAGCAGCCCCCAGGTGCGCCGGGCGTAGGCCTGCTCGGCCATCGCGTCGGCGTACTGCGTGACGTCGGCGGTGACCCGGTTGCCGAGGTACTCGGCGAAGGACTCGTTCAACCACAGGTCGTCCCACCACCGCGGCGTCACGATGTTGCCGAACCACTGGTGCGCCATCTCGTGCGCGACCGTGGTCGCCCGTTGGATCCGCACTCCGCGCGTGACCCGGCTGGTGAAGATCAGCAGATCGCGGAAGGTCACGCAGCCGGGATTCTCCATCGCGCCGGCGTTGAACTCCGGCACGAACGCCTGGTGGTAGTCGCCGAACGGGTAGCGGATGCCGAAGAGCCGGTGGAACTCGTCGAAGCACTGCTTGGTCATCGTGAAGAGCTCGTCGGCGTCGGTCTCGAGCTCGCGCACGAGGCTCGCCCGGGCGCTGAGGCCCAGCGGGATGCCGTCGTGCTCGTCGCGCAGGACGGCGTAGGGGCCGGCGACCAGGGTGACGAAGTAGGTCGACAGCGGCTGGGTCGGGCCGATCTCCCACCGACCCGGCTCGGGGTTGGTGCCGGGCGCATTGCCGACGACCACCCAGTCCTCGGGGGCGCGGACGTGGAAGGTGTACGCCGCTTTGAGATCGGGCTGATCGAAGCACGCGAAGATGCTGGGAGCTGCGTCCATGAACGACATGCCGTAGACGTAGTGGCGACCGTCGGCCGGGTCGACGCTGCGGTGCAGTCCTTCGCCGTCGTTGCGGAAGCGCATCACGGCGTCCACCACCAGCTCGTTGCGTCCCTCGACGGTCTCCAGCGGCACCCGGCCGCCCCGCAGCAGGTCGGCATCGACCACGCGGTCGTTGAGGCGGATCTCCCGCACGCGCAGCGGCTTGAGGTCGAGGAACGTCGTGCCGCCGCGCGAGGAGAAGGTGATCCGGGTCAGGGAGTCGAAGGTCTCGACATCGCCGGCCAGGTCGAGCGTTATGTCGTAGCCGTCGACCTCGAGGAGTGCCGCGCGTGCCGTCGCCTCGGAGCGCTGGAGTCCACGGGCAGCCTCGGTCGCAGTCACCCTGCTGAGACTAGAGGGCCCGACGAGGCAACCGATCGGCTACCACCGGCGTCCACCTCCACAGACGGCGCGCCCCGCGTGCCCACGAACGGGAGGACTGACGCGATGACGCGTTCTCACCACCAGCGCCGGGCTCGGGTCCTGGCGTCCACCACCGCAGCACTGGGACTGATGATCGGCGCCAGCACGCTGGCCTCGGGCACGGCCCAGTCGGCTGAGCCGGCCGGCGACTGCGCCACGCCGTACGACGCCAGCCTGCTCAAGCCGGGGGACGCCGTGAGCGGGCTGACGGTCGAGACGGGCACGACGCCCGAGGGCTTCACGGGCGAGGTCATCGGCACCCTC
>WLIH01000202.1 GCA_009702305.1 Actinomycetota bacterium
CGCCAGGGCGACCGTGTGACCGTCTTCATCGGCAACGAAATCGCCGCCGAAATCGTCCTTGACCGCCGACGCCGCTACCAACGCCAAAGCGGCCTAGAGTTACCGATGTCCTGAGACATACGTGTTACCGATGTCCTGAGACATCACAGCACAAGGGGACGTCGCGTCCGTATGACGTCCGGTGGCGGGGTGGGAAGTAGCCTGGGCGCATGACCGCCATCAGCCTCGGCATGCCCGCGGCACCCCCTCCGGTGCTCGCCCCGCGTCGCCCCACCCGCCAGATCAAGGTGGGCAAGGTGGGGGTCGGCAGCGAGTCGCCCGTGTCGGTGCAGTCGATGACGACGACGCTGACCTCCGACGTCAACGCCACGCTGCAGCAGATCGCCGAGCTGACCGCCACCGGCTGCGACATCGTGCGGGTGGCGTGCCCGAGCCAGGACGACGCCGACGCGCTGGCCGAGATCGCCCAGCACTCCCAGATCCCGGTCATCGCCGACATCCACTTCCAGCCGAAGTACGTCTACGCCGCCATCGACGCCGGCTGCGCTGCGGTGCGGGTCAACCCCGGCAACATCCGTCAGTTCGACGACCAGGTCAAGGAGATCGCCCGAGCCGCGAAGGACCGTGGGACGAGCATCCGGATCGGTGTCAACGCCGGCAGCCTCGACAAGCGGATCCTCGAGAAGTACGGCAAGGCCACGCCCGAGGCACTCGTCGAGTCGGCGGTCTGGGAGGCCGGGCTCTTCGAGGAGCACGACTTCCACGACTTCAAGATCTCGGTCAAGCACAACGACCCCGTCGTCATGGTCCGCGCCTACGAGCTGCTCGCCGAGGCCGGCGACTGGCCGCTCCACCTCGGCGTCACCGAGGCCGGCCCGGCCTTCCAGGGCACGATCAAGTCCGCCACCGCGTTCGGCGCGCTCCTGAGCAAGGGCATCGGCGACACGATCCGGGTCTCGCTGTCGGCCCCGCCGGTGGAGGAGGTCAAGGTCGGGATCCAGATCCTGCAGTCGCTCAACCTGCGCCCGCGCAAGCTCGAGATCGTCTCGTGCCCCAGCTGCGGCCGCGCCCAGGTCGACGTCTACACGCTGGCCGAGCAGGTGACCGCCGGACTCGACGGGCTCGAGGTCCCGCTGCGGGTCGCCGTCATGGGCTGTGTCGTCAACGGTCCCGGCGAGGCCCGCGAGGCCGATCTGGGCGTCGCCTCGGGCAACGGCAAGGGTCAGATCTTCGTCAAGGGCGAGGTCATCAAGACCGTGCCGGAGTCGCAGATCGTCGAGACCCTGATCGAGGAGGCGATGCGGATCGCCGAGGGCATGGAAGCGGTCGACGGCGCTGCCGCCGAGGTCACCGTCGGCTGATCGTCGACGCTGCGGCGACGCCGATCGGGGCGTACGCCGAGCCCACGACGTAGGCTCCCGTCCGTGCTCACGACGCGTCACGGGGTGCGGCCGCTGGGAGCCGCCGATCTCGAGGAGTTCCTCGCGCTCGCCGACCGCGACCCGGTGATCAACGTCTTCGCCGACTACCGCGCCCGCACGACCACCCTCGAGCCCCGGTGGCTGGGCGGTGAGATGTGGGGCCGCTTCGACGCCGGTCGCCTGGTCGCGGCCTGCCACGTCGGAGCCAACCTGGTGCCGATCGGTGCGTCCGACGACGACGCCCGGGCGTTCGCCGAGCGCGCGATGACCCGTGGCCGGACCGCGTCGACCATCGTCGGCCCTCAGCACACCGTCAAGGTGTTCTGGGACGAGGTCTCCTCGGCCTGGGGCTCGCCGCGCGAGATCCGGTGGGACCAGCCGCACCTGGAGATCAGCGAGGCGGCGCACGTCGCGCCCGATCCCCGCCTGCGACGTACGACGCGGGAGGACCTGGACCTGCTCTACCCGGCCTGCGTGGCGATGTATACCGAGGAGGTCGGCATCTCGCCCGAGCACGGGGGCGGCGCCGACCTCTACCGCGCACGGGTCACCCAGCTGATGAGCCGGGGGTGGTCGTTCGCCAGCTTCGACGGGGGCGAGCTCGTCTTCAAGGCGGAGGTGGCCTGCGCGTCGCCGCGTGCCGCCCAGATCCAGGGCGTCTACGTGCCGCCCGAACGCCGCGGGCAGGGCCTGGCGGTGGCCGGGATGGCCGCCGTCGTCGAGCTGGTGCGCCGCGAGATCGCGCCGACCGTCTCGCTCTACGTCAACGAGTGGAACCACCCGGCTCGCCGAGCCTACGCGCGGGTCGGGTTCGTGGAGACCGCCCGGTTCGCCACCGTCATGTTCTAGAGGCCGCGCGTCCCCGCCGGTACGGTGTGCGCGTGCCTCTGCCTCTCAGCGCCAAGATCCTCGCCGCCGGCTTCACCACCAGCGGCGTCATCCACCTCGTCAAGCCCGAGGTGTTCATGCCGGCCATGCCCGACTGGGTGCCGGCTCACCGGGAGGTCATCGTCTGGAGCGGCGTCGCCGAGCTCCTGTGCGCGGCCGGCATGGCCGTGCCGGCCACCCGGAAGGTGGCCGGCCTGGCCAGCGCCGCGCTGCTCGTGGGCGTCTTCCCGGGCAACGTGCAGATGGCTCAGGACGCCCTCAAGACCAACAACACTCCGCTCAAGGCGGGCATGCTCGCCCGCCTGCCGATGCAGTGGCCGATGATCAAGGCCGCGCTCGCCGCCTCGCGCAGCTGAGCGCTCACCCGACGGCCCCCGTCGATCAGGGCGTCCCGGCCGGCATCGACCGGGTGGCGCGCTCGCACCGGGTCGCGACGCAGCGCACGACGGCGAAGGTCCTGCCGCTGGTCGTGTCGAGCAGCAGCGCATCGTCGCTCTCCCACTCGATCCTCCCGAAGTAGCTGCGCGTGGTGTAGCGGGCGATCAGCCGCCCGCGCAGGGAGCGCACGACGACCTCGTTGGGTCCCACCCCGTCGGTCAGGATCGGCACGGTCGCGAAGCGGCGACCGTCCGGCGAGAACGAGGTGACCCGCTCCGAGCAGCTGCGCCAGTAGCGGGTCTGCGCGTGCAGGTCGCTGACGACGGTGCAGCCCCCGAGGTAGGGGTCCCGGGTGTAGCTCGACACGACGTCGTTGGCCAGTGACCCGGCGCCCGCCGTGCGCTCGACGTACGACGAGATGGTGCCGGAGGCAGGCTCCCAGGCGAAGGTCGTCTCGTCGTTCCACGAGCTCATCAGCACGATTTCGCCGTCGACGTCCAACACCGAGGGGTTGCCGTCGAACCGGTGCCGACCGACGACCTCGGCGCTGGCCGTGTCGTAGGCGCGGGCGATCGCGGTGTCCGTGCGCAGCCGGTAGCGGACGACGATCACTCGTGCCGCGTCGCCCGGGGCGACGGCGGTGGCCAGGTCGGCGACGTCGGCCACCACCGTCCGGGGCTCGGTGTCGGGAGCGAGCTCCAGCACCTCGCGCGCGCCGCCCCGGCTCGTCTCGACCAGGTAGCCGGTCGCGGTGCGCCCGATCAGGTCCGGGTTGCTGCCGGGCACATCGAGCCGGGTCGAGCCGTCGACGATCCGACCGTCGACGATCCTCGGTGTGCCGACGTCGGCTCCGCGCTCGAGCGTCCGAGGCTTCAGGACGACGTCGCGCGTCGCCGACCCGGCATCGGCGGGCGACATGAAGGTGAGCAGCGAGGTCGCGACGATCGTGACGAGAACGGCGCTCGACACGACGTGGCGCAGGGGGTTGGTCTTCATCAGGTCCTCCGAGATGGGTGTGCCGACTCAGACGTCGGGCGTCGGCTGCAGGTCGGTGGCCCGGTCGCAGTCCGCGACGTCGCAGCGCACCGTGGCCGACTTGCGCTGACCGTTGGTCTCGAGCAGGAGGTCGGTCGCGCTCTCCCAGCCGAGGTAGCCGAACCAGCCGTCGACGCGGTACGTCGCGAGCAGCCGACCGCTCACCGTGCGGCTGCGCACCGTGTTCGGACCCAGCCCGTCGGAGAGGATGTGCACGGTGGCGATGCGCTTGCCCCCGGGGGCGAACGTCTCGACGCGCTCCTCGCACGAGCGCCACAGCGTCGTGCGCGGAGCCGAGATCTCGACCAGGCGTGAGCAGCCGTTGAGGTAGGGGTCCCCGGTCGTGGTCGCGAGCAGTCCCTCGCTGAGGTCCGCGCGGTAGCCGGCCTGCCTGATGATGGTCGTCACGTCGCCGGTGGAGACGTCCCAGGACATCGTCTTGTTGGGCGGCGCGGTCGCGAGCACCACCCGGTCGGCGTCGGAGTCGAGGACGTTCGCGTAACCGGTGAACGTGCGGGCTGCGACGACGTCGCCGGTCGCGACCTCGATGGCGCGCACCCGGGAGGTCTTCTCCTTGATGTTCATCGAGGTCAGGGACACGAAGGTGCCGTCGGTGCCGAGTCGGACGCTCTTGTAGCCGACGCCGTCGACGAGGACGCGCGGCGCCGTCTCCGGCGCGACGAAGACGACCGAGCGGCTGCCGTCGAGACCCGTCAGCACGACATAGCCCTCCCCGGAGGCCCCGTAGAGCGTTGGCCTGCGGCCGGGCACGCTCACCGTCCTGTCGCCGTCGACGATCGTGTCGCCCACGAGGTGGGCATCGGCCAGGTCGGCGCCGCGAGCGATCGAGGCAGGGGCGAGATCGATCGTGGGGGCGGGCGCCGCGGAGGCGCTCGCGCCGACGAGTGTCGCGACGGAGGCCGTCAGGACGGCGGCGAGGGTCGTGGCAAGGCGGTGCATGGGGTCCTCCCGAGTGGTTCACGGATCGTGCTTCACGAGGATGACGCATGGGACCGGCATCCGGTTGTCGCGCGAGCCGAACTCGTTTCGGCCCGACCGCCCCCGCGCCGTACCCTTCCCCCCATGATCATGCGGATGTCGACCTTGTTCGTGCGGACCCTGCGAGAGGACCCCGCGGACGCCGAGGTCCCGTCGCACCGGCTGCTGGTGCGCGCGGGCTACATCCGCCGCGCCGCGCCCGGCGTCTACACCTGGCTCCCCCTGGGACTGAAGGTCCTGCGCAGGATCGAGGGCATCGTCCGCGAGGAGATGGATGCGATGGGGGCGCAGGAGCTGTCGTTCCCCGCGCTGCTGCCCCGCGAGCCCTACGAGGCGACCGACCGCTGGTCGGAGTACGGCGACAACCTCTTCCGCCTGCAGGACCGCAAGGGCGGCGACTACCTCCTCGGCCCGACGCACGAGGAGATGTTCACCCTCGTCGTGAAGGACCTGTACTCCTCCTACAAGGATCTGCCCCTCTCGATCTACCAGATCCAGACGAAGTACCGCGACGAGGCACGCCCCCGGGCCGGCCTGCTGCGCGGGCGCGAGTTCGTGATGAAGGACTCCTACTCCTTCGACATCGACGATGCCGGGCTCGACCGCAGCTACCAGCTCCACCGCGACGCCTACATCCGCATCTTCGACCGGCTGGGCTTCGACTACGCCATCGTCAAGGCGACCTCCGGGGCCATGGGCGGATCGCGCTCGGAGGAGTTCCTGGCCAAGGCCGCGGTCGGCGAGGACACCTATGTGCGGTGCACCACCTGCGACTACGCCGCCAACGTCGAGGCGGTCCAGGTGCGCGCCCCTCGACCCGTCGCGTACGACGACGCGCCTGCGTCCCACGCGGAGCAGACGCCCGGCACCCCCACGATCCAGAGCCTGGTCGACCACCTCAACGAGGCGTTCCCCCGGGCCGATCGAGCGTGGGCGGCCTCCGACACCTTGAAGAACGTGCTCGTGATGCTCAAGCACCCCGACGGCACCCGCGAGCCGCTCGCGATTGGGCTGCCCGGAGACCGCG
>WLIH01000203.1 GCA_009702305.1 Actinomycetota bacterium
TGACGAGCCGATCTCGGTGACCCCCTCGCGGACCGCCCAGACCTCGCCGTCGGCCTCCGAGACACCCACCGAGTCGACCAGCGCCGAGCCGATCGAGATCGACCCCGACGACTACATCGGTCGCGACTACCGCGACGTCCGCTCCGATCTCGAGGACGACGGTCTGCAGGTCGTCCTCAACGAGCTCGACAACCCCGGCGACCAGACGCCCGCCGAGGTCCAGGGCGTCAACCCGACCGGCACCCGCCAGAGCGGCGACCTGATCACGGTCTCCTACTGGGGTCCGGCGCCGGAGTCCTCGGCTCCGCCGGAGCCCAGCCCGTCGGAGTCGCCGACCACCCCCAGCGAGTCACCCAGCGCCAGCGTCCCGGAGGTCCCGATGGGCACGACTCCGGCAGCAGCACCGACGGAAGGAAGCAGCTGATGAGCAGCTCGGAGCCGATCATCGTCGGCGGCCGCTACGAGCTCGGGGAGCTGCTCGGGCGCGGCGGCATGGCCGAGGTCCGCAAGGGCACCGACACCCGCCTCGGTCGGGTGGTCGCGGTCAAGCGCCTGCGCACCGACCTGGCCAGCGACTCGACCTTCCAGGCCCGCTTCCGCCGCGAGGCGCAGTCGTCGGCCTCGCTCAACCACCCGGCGATCGTCGCCGTCTACGACACCGGCGAGGAGCCGGCCACCGACGGCACCGGCGTCATGCAGCCCTACATCGTGATGGAGTACGTCGCCGGCCGCACGCTGCGCGACATCCTGCGCGAGGGCCGCAAGATCCTGCCCGAGCGGGCCCTCGAGATCAGCAGCGGCGTGCTCTCCGCCCTCGACTACAGCCACCGCGCCGGGATCATCCACCGCGACATCAAGCCCGGCAACGTCATGCTCACCCCGAGCGGCGACGTGAAGGTGATGGATTTCGGCATCGCCCGGGCGATCAGCGACGCGGCATCCGCGATGACCCAGACCGCCGCCGTCGTCGGCACCGCGCAGTACCTCTCCCCCGAGCAGGCCCGTGGCGAGACGGTCGACTCCCGCTCCGACGTCTACTCCGCCGGATGCCTGCTCTACGAGCTGCTCACCGGACGTCCGCCGTTCGTGGGCGACAGCCCGGTCGCCGTGGCCTACCAGCACGTGCGCGAGCAGGCCGCTCCGCCCTCCGACCACGACACCGAGCTGCCCGCCGAGGTCGACGCGATCGTGATGAAGTCCCTGGCCAAGCGCGTCGAGGACCGCTACCAGTCGGCTGCCGCGATGCGCAGCGACATCGAGCGCTACCTCGCGGGTCGGCCGGTCCACGCGGCCGCCGTGCCGCCGCTGCCGCCCACGCCCGCTCCCGCCCCGCGGCCGCTGCCCGAGCCCCGCTCCCCCCTGCCGTACGCCGAGGAGGAGCAGGTCGGCCCGCGCACCGGCTGGCTGGTCGCGCTCGGCCTGCTCGTCATCGCGCTGGTCGTCGGCGGCGTGCTGCTGTGGCCCCAGCTCTTCCCGTCGGCGCCCGACCAGGTGCAGGTGCCCGACGTCTACAAGATGACCGAGGCCCAGGCCAACGCCGCGCTCGGCGATGCCGGGCTGACGGTCGGCACGCCGAGCTTCGCGCCCGACAACAAGGTCCCTGCCGGCAAGGTGCTCGAGCAGGACCCGACCGCCGACTCCTACGTCGACCCCGGCAGCACCGTCACCCTCACCATCTCCAGCGGCAAGCCGGAGGTGGAGGTGCCCGACGTCGTCAACCAGCTGCGCCAGCAGGCCACGGCCGCTCTGGAGAGCCGCAACCTCAAGGTCTCGGTCACCGTCCAGGACTCCGACGAGCCCAAGGGTCAGGTGCTGCGCACCGAGCCGGGCGCCGGGACCCAGGTCGCCGAGGGGTCGTCGGTGGAGCTCTTCGTCTCCGACGGGCCCGAGCAGGTGCCCGACGTCGTCGGCATGATGCAGGAGGACGCCGAACAGGCGATCCGCGACGCCGGCTTCAACCCCGTCGTGCGCGGGGTGAGCGACACGACCGAGCCCGCCGGCACCGTCGTCGACCAGCTGCCGGGGCCCGACGAGACCGCCGACCAGGGCTCGGACGTCAACATCTTCGTGTCGACGTACGTCGAGCCGAGCGACGACCCGACGGACCTGCCCACCGACCCGACTGACCCGACCACGTCGCCGAGCCCGTCGACCGGGCTGCCGACCCTGCGCGAGCAGGCGGTCCTGCCGCCGGCCCGCCCGACCGGTGTCAGCGCAGCGGCTCGGCGTAGCTCAGGTCGAGCAGGCCGTCGTAGGCCGGGGCGTTGATCTCGGACTCCTGCTCCATGCCCCATCCGATCTGCACGTCGGGCCGCTCGGACTGGGCGACGTAGTCCTGCAGGTAGCCGTCGTCCTGGATGGCCGCCTCGATCGCGTCGGGGTCGCCGACACCGGAGATGACGTAGGGCTGGGCGTAGGGCACGCCCTGCAGGGTCACGGAGTTGCCCTCGCACTTGATGCCGGTGGTGGAGATGATCCGCTGGCCCTGGATCGTCACGGCCGTCGCGCCGCCGCGCCACATCGCGTTGACCACCGACTGGATGTCCTGCTGGTGCACGAGCAGCCAGTTGCGCGGCACGTCGCTGGTCAGGGCCACGTCCTGGGGCGAGTCGGAGAGCGTCACGGTCACCCCGGCGCCCGTGCGCGGCACCAGGCCGGCCGGATCCTTGAGCTCCTCGATCTGCGCCTGGAAGCCCGCGGCCGCCGGGTTGTCGACCTCGGCGGTCAGGTCGGCGACCTCGCCGGTGAGGTCCTGCACCCGCTGACGCAGCTCCTCGTACTGGTCGGACTCGGCCCGCACCAGCGAGGCCAGGTCCGTGTAGCGACCCGGCCGGAGGTCGGTGCCGTCGCTGTTGACCGCGCTCACCGCGAAGAGCGACCCGCTGAGCAGCACCACCGCCGGGGTGGCCACCCGCCACGGAGTGAGCCCCCCGCGGGCCCGGCGCAGCAGCGCGCGGGCGCGAGCCGACGGCCTCGCGTGGGAAGTGGGAGCCATGGCGACTAGGGTATGTCCCCGACCGGCGGCACCCGACCGCACGGACGCATGACGAGGAGCACCACGTGTCGAAGCAGCAGACCCACGACAGCTTCACCGACCCCATCCGGGGCCCGCTGCTGACCGTGCGGTTCGTCCTCGCCCTGCTCCTCGTGGTGGTCGGGATCGCGTGGATCGCCTACTACTACGTCGGCGTGCGCGCCGACCCGGCCGTCTTCGACTCGAAGGCGACCGGCCCAGGCTTCCTCGGCGACCTCAAGGACTGGAACTACCTGATCGGGTTCGGCGCGGTCATGCTGGGCCTGGTCGTGGCCGCCCACCCCTCGACCCCGCTCGGGCGCGGACGCGGTGTCGTCGTCGGCATGCTCGGCTGCTTCCTCATCGGCCTGCTGTGGATCTGCACCTTCTACGTGCTCAGCGGCAAGCCCGACCTCGGCGGCGTCCCGGTCTTCAACGACCTCGGCCAGAAGAACCTGATGGTCGGCATCGCCCTGATGGGCGTCGGCTTCACCTACGCCACGCGCTGGGAGTGAGCCGCTCCCCCGCGCGCTGCTGAGCAGACCGCCCGTCGCCCCGTCGGGGTGACGGGCGGTCTGCCTTTCCACAGCTGTGCACGAACCTGTGGAGAACTACACCGGTGTAGTTAGGTCCTCAGAGGGTGGCGGTGCGAGCGACGACGGCGAGCACGATCAGCGCTGCCACGCCGACGAGACCGGCCACCTGGACCGCCGTGCGCTTCGGCCCGCGCGGTGCGTAGGCCAGGATCGCGGCGATCACGACGCCGCCGACGAAACCGCCGAGGTGGCCCTGCCAGGAGATGAAGCTGCTCCCGATGACGGTGAACAGCGCGTTGAGGCCGATCCACATCAGGATCTGCTGATAGTTGCCGCCGACTTTGTGGGCGATGACGAGCAGGGCACCCATCAGCCCGAAGACCGCGCCGGACGCGCCGAGGGTGGTCGTGGTCTCGCCGGCGGCCCAGTAGACCAGCGCGGAGCCGGCCAGCGCCGAGAGCAGGTAGAGCGCCAGGAAGCGCACCCGACCCAGCGCCAGCTCGAGCTGGGGACCGAGCACGTAGAGCGCGAACATGTTGAACCCGATGTGCAGGACCTGCGTGTGCAGGAAGGCGCTGGTCACCAGCTGCCACACGGCGCCGTCGGAGACCCCCGGCACCCAGGTGGTGTTGCCCACCGTGGGACAGGCCGCCTCGCTCAGCTGCGGGTAGAAGCCGCCGCCATCGGCGACGCACAGGCCACGGGCGTGCAGCGCGAGCCAGTCGACCAGGGTGCCCGACGCGCCACCGGCCGCCGCGACCACGAGGAAGACCGCGACGTTGATCGCGATCAGCACCATCGAGGTCAGGCCGGCGTTCGACGGACGCAGGCCGCCGTACGCCGTGCGACCGGCTCGGGTCGTCTTCGCACCCTCGGCCACGCAGTCGGGGCACTGGAAGCCGACCGCCGCGTCGCGCATGCAGTCGGGGCAGATCGGCTTGTTGCAGCGCTGACAGTGGATGTACGTCTCCCGGCCGGAGTGCCGGTAGCAGGTCGGCACTCCGGTCTCGGGAGGCGGTGAGGAGGTCATGGGGACGCGGCGTCAGGCGCCGACGATCTCCACGGACTCGATGACGACCGGCGTCACCGGGCGGTCGCCGGGGCCGGTCTTGGTGGCACCGATCGCGTCGACGACGTCGCGCGAGGCCTGGTCGGCGGCCTCGCCGAAGATCGTGTGCTTGAAGTTCAGCCAGGTGGTCGGCGCGACGGTGATGAAGAACTGCGAGCCGTTGGTGCCCGGACCGGCGTTGGCCATGGCCAGCAGGTACGGCTTGTCGAAGACCAGCTCGGGGTGCGGCTCGTCCTTGAAGGTGTAGCCGGGCCCGCCGGTGCCGGTGCCGAGCGGGCAGCCACCCTGCAGCATGAAGCCGGAGATCACGCGGTGGAAGCCGAGGCCGTCGTAGAAGCGGCCGGTCTTGCCGTTGCCCGCGTCGTACGACTTCTCGCCGGTGGCCAGACCGACGAAGTTCTTGACCGTCTCGGGAGCGTGGTCGGGGAAGAGGTTGAGGGTGATGTCGCCCTGGTTCGTCTTCAAGATGGCCTGCAGGTCAGCCATGACTGCCTTTCGCGTGTGTGGGTACGTCTAGGGGTACGACGTCGTGACAATGTGCGCGACGATCCTCGCACGAGCCGCAAGACAGGGCTGGCGGGGCTCGTCACCGCCCGCGTGGTCGAATGGACGAGGAACCGACGAGAGGAAGTGACGCACCATGCGTCTGCGCAAGAAGAAGACCCTCATCGAGCAGGCTGCCGGCTACGTCGAGTCCGTGGTCGACACGGTCCGTCCCCAGCTGGAGGCAGCGGCCGAGACCGCACGCGACGAGGCGCTCGCCCGGTTCGCCGAGGCCCGTGAGAAGGCCGGCCCGGTGCTGGCCGACGCCCGTGCCAAGGCCGGCCCGGTGCTGGCCGACGCTCGCGACAAGGCTGGGCCCGCCCTGGCCGACGCCCGCGCCAAGGCCGGTCCCGCGCTCGCCGACGTGCGCGCCAAGGCGGCGCCGTACGTCGCCTCCGGGGCGTCGTACGCGACGGCCAAGGGTCACGAGCTCGGTGGGCTCGCGAGCACCAAGGTCGCCGAGCTCAAGGGGGAGCCGCCGGCCACGAAGGGCGGCAAGCTCAAGAAGGTGCTGATCTTCGGTGGCGTCGCCGCCGTGGTCGGTGTCGTCGCGACCAAGCTCCAGGGCTCGAAGAGCAGCGACA
>WLIH01000204.1 GCA_009702305.1 Actinomycetota bacterium
CAAGTGACCCGGCTCGCGACGTCGGCGCCTGGGGCGCCGAGCGCGGCCGCACGCGAGAGGTGACCTGGGAGAACAGGTACGGCGCCACGATCAGCGGACGGCTCTACGGGCCGCGCACCGGCCGCGGCCCCTTCCCGACGGTCGTCATGGTCTCCGGTGCCGGTGTCGCGAAGGAGCTCTACCACTGGGTCGGCGAGGATCTCGCCGAGCACGGCTACGTCGTGCTGACCTTCGATCCGCAGGGTCAGGGCGCCTCCGACGCCGACCCGGCTCCGGAGTACTGCGAGCCCGGCGAATGGCAGCGACCGCAGGAGCTCGGTCTGATCGAGCAGGGCAGCTGCGCCGGCCAGGATCCGGCCGACTCCGCAGTCACCTCCACCACCGAGCAGGTGCAGTTCATCGCCGAGGCCCGGGCCGGACGGGTCGACCCCGAGACGATCGCCGGCACCTATCGGGCGCTGGCGCCGCGCTTCATCTTCGGGGCCTTCGATGCCGCTTCCTGGCTGCTCTCGGCGGCCGACCCCTGGCGCGGGATGGTCGACGCTGGACGGCTCGGCGTCGTCGGGCACTCGCTCGGCTCCTACGCCGCCAACATGGTGGGCAACGGCGACCCACGGCACCGCTTCCGGGCAGCCGTCGCGATGGACGCCTTCTACGCCGACGACCTCGGCGTGCGACCACGGGTGCCGACACTGATGATGCAGAGCGAGCAGGAGACCCTGATCGGCCCCCACCTCGAAGTGCCCACCGATCCACGGTCGCCGACGACGCTGCACCCCACGCGCGCGACCTGGCAGGCCTTCCGGCGCAGTGACGTCGACGCGGGCTTCCTGGTGCCGGCGGCGTCCAATCACCAAGACTTCACCGACAGCGCCCAGCCCGCGTCGTTCCTGGGTCAGCGCACGGCGTCGCTGGCGATGACGGCCTGGCTCGACCGCTACGTGGCCGGGCGCCCGCGGGCGCTGGCTCGCCTGGTGGCGCCGGTCGCCGGTCCGAGTGCGGACCGATCCTCGATCGGCACCGGCGCGCCGATGATCGCCGGTCGCACCCTGGCCGAGCTGCTGTCCTTCAACTACCCGAGCGACCTGTGGGTCGGTGGACGGCTGTGCCCCGACCTGCAGGCGCAGCGCTGCCGGTTGCCCGCGCGACCGTAGGCTCGGGGCATGCGCACCGTCCCGCTCGGCACCCAGGGTCTGACCGTCTCGAGGCAGGGGCTGGGCTGCATGGGCATGAGTCAGTCCTACGGCGCGGCCGACGACAGCGTCTCGATCGCGACCATCGACCGGGCGCTCGAGCTGGGCGTGAGCTTCCTCGACACGGCCGACGTCTACGGCACGACCGGGATCTACGGCTTCGGCGCCAACGAGAAGCTGCTCGGCCACGCGCTGCGCGGACGACGTGACCAGGTCACGCTGGCCACCAAGTGCGGCATCCACGACATCGTGCCGGGCGGTGCGATCCGCTTCCAGCTCGGTGCGTCGCCTGCCTACGTCGCCCAGGCTTGTGACGACTCGCTGCGCCGCCTGCGCACCGACCACATCGACCTCTACTACCTGCACCGCGTCGACCCGGAGACGCCCATCGAGGAGACCGTCGGCGCGATGGCCGAGCTGGTGCAGGCCGGCAAGGTCCGCTACCTCGGCGTCTCCGAGGTGACCGCCGCCGAGCTGGAGCGCGCCCACGGGGTGCACCCGATCAGCGCGATCCAGAGCGAGTACTCACTCTGGACCCGCGACCTGGAGGCCGAGGTGCTCCCGACGGCTCGCCGGCTCGGCGTGGGCCTGGTGCCCTTCTCTCCGCTCGGGCGCGGCTTCCTGACCGGTGCCGTGTCGAGCGTCGACGACTTCGGTGCCGCCGACTCGCGCACGGCGCTGCCCCGTTTCACCGCGGACAACCTCGCCGCCAACCAGGCGATCGTCGACGAGGTCCGCGCGGTCGCGGCGTCTCTCGACGTCCTGCCCGGACAGGTCGCGCTCGCCTGGGTGCATGCGCAGGGCGAGGACCTGGTGCCGATCCCGGGGACCAAGCGCCCGTCGTACCTCGAGCAGAACGCCGCCGCAGCCGACCTCACGCTCGCCGACGACCATCTCGCGCGCCTCGATGCCCTCGCCGCCCAGGTGCAGGGCTCGCGCTACTGACGGTCGTGTGCCTGACGACGCGTCAGGACGCGTGCTCGGGCACACGACCAGGGTCGGGTCGCTGGTCCATCTCGCGCCAGGTCGGGTCGAGTGCCGGCGCCGTCGTGATCAGGAAGTAGGCCGCGCCGACGACGACCAGCGCGGCGCTCAGGCCGAGCCAGCCGACGAGCGCGCCGCCGAGCAGCCCACCGAGCGGCATCAGGGCGAAGCACATGGCGGTCGTCAGCGACGTGACCCGGCCGACGAGCGGCGCCGGGATCCGCTCGAAGATCACCGCCCCCAGCACCGGGTTGAGGAAGCCCGAGGCGAAGCCGGCGACCACGCACACGGCCAGCACGGCGGCGACCGGGGCGTCGAGGGCGAGCACCACGAAGCGCGGCGCACCGCAGAGCAGGAAGGCGACGAGGTACGTCGTGTAGCGCGGCAGTCGCGCCGCCCAGGCTGCGGCGCATGCCGAGCCGAGCGCCGAGGCGCCGGCGAAGACCGCGAACACCAGCCCGACGGCAGCCGCGCCGCGACCGGTGTCGTCTGCCCACACCGGGAGCAGCACCGAGGCGTAGGCCAGGTCGAGCAGGTTGGTGAGCGCGACCATCACGGCGATGCCGAGCAGCAGCCGATCCCCGTGCAGGAAGCGCCAGCCCTCCGCGAGTCGGGTGCGGTAGGAGCCCTCGTCGGGCGACGGTCCCTCCGCGGGGTGGGCGGCGTCGACCGGTGTGCCGCGGAGAGGGACGGTCGCCCACGCAAGCACCAAGGCGGACAGGCCGAAGGTCGCGGCGTCGACGACGAGTGCGTTGGCCGGGCCGACGGCGGCGATCAGCACGCCCGCCGCCGCCGTGCCGATCATGCTCGCGGTGCGCTCGACGGTGGCGCTGAGACCGGTGACCCGCTCCATCGGCAGCTCGGCCGCGGCCACCAGCTGGGGCACCATCGCCTGCTTCGCGCCGTCGCCCGGGCCGCGCAGCGCGCCGGCGACCGCGACCAGGGCAAGGAAGCCGCCGAAGGACAGCCACCCGGCGTCGTACAGCACCGGGATCGAGCCCACGACGACCAACGACCCGACGTCGCAGGTGATCGCCACCCGCCGGGCTCCGACCCGGTCGATGACCGGTCCGCCGAGCACCTTGAGCAGCACCATGGGCAGCATCTCGGCGAGCGCGACCAGTCCGGTCTTCACGGGGCTGCCGGTGGTGGTCAGCACGAACCACGGCAGCGCCACCATCGAGATGCGGGTGCCGAGCAGCGAGATCGCCTCGGCGCTCAGCCAGCCGTACAGCGGGCGTCTCATGTCGTCGTACCCGTGGGGTCGCCGGTCACGTGGCCGGGCAGCGGGAAGGCGGCCAGCTGCACGACGAACTGCTCGGCGTCGTCGGCGTCGTCGTCCTCCTCGACGGTGGCCAGGGCCTCGGCCAGGGCGCCGACCAGGGCGGCCGCCTTGCGCGGTGTCAGGCGCAGCACCCAGTCGCTGAACGTCGACGCCTCGGCCCAGTCCTGCGGCACCAGCGGCAGCTCCTCGACCGCGCGCTGCAGCTGCTCGGTCATCACGACGGCCACCGACTGCAGGTAGGCCTCCAGCGTCTCGCGCTCCTCCGGGTCGGGCGTCGTGTTGGCGGTGGTGGTCGAGCGGTGCGCCGCCCGCCACCACCGGTCGCGGGCGTTGCCCAGCTCGCTGGCCTCCTCGACGAACCCGTGGGTGGCCAGCTGGCGCAGGTGGTACGACGTCGCGCCGGTGTTGAGACCGAGCCGACCGGCGAGCGTGGTCGCCGTGGCCGGCCCCTCGAGCCGCAGCAGCCCCAGCATCCGCAGGCGCACGGGGTGCGTCAGCGCCTTGAGCTGGTGGGGGGTCGGGGTGATCGAGGTGAGCTCCACCCGAGCAGCGTAAGACTGCAAAGAAACATTTGCAAACAAAAGTGTGCATCAGCGTGACCGACGATGTCGGGAGGCGGGAGTTACCCGTTCGTCATGGACGACCGGGAGACTGGTGCCATGTCGATCAAGGTTGCCCTGGAGCACCGGACCACCTACGACTTCTCCCGCCGCATCTCGGTGGCTCCGCACGTGGTCCGGTTGCGCCCGGCGCCGCACAGCCGCACCCCGATCGAGGCCTACTCGCTCGACGTCACGCCGAAGAACCACTTCCTCAACTGGCAGCAGGACCCCTTCGGCAACTGGCTGGCGCGGCTGGTCTTCCCGGAGAAGACCGACAAGCTCGAGATCACCGTCGGCCTGGTGGCCGACCTGATGGTGATCAACCCCTTCGACTTCTTCATCGAGGAGTACGCCGAGCGTTTCCCCTTCGCCTACGACGCCCAGCTCGCGGCCGACCTGGCGCCGTACCTGCGACCCGTCGAGGACAGCGTGGCCGCCGCGGCGTGGAAGGACGCCCTGCCGGCGCTGCCGGAGGGCGGCATGGCGACGGTCGACTTCCTGGCCTCGCTCAACGCCGCGGTCAACCGCGACGTCGCCTACAGCGTGCGGATGGAGGCCGGCGTCCAGAGTCCCGACGAGACGCTGCGGATCGGCATCGGGTCGTGCCGCGACAGCGCCTGGCTGCTGGTCAGCCTGCTGCGCCAGCACGGGCTGGCCGCCCGTTTCGTGTCCGGCTACCTGGTCCAGCTGCGGGCCGACCAGGCCGCCTTGGACGGGCCGAGCGGACCGGAGGCCGACTTCACCGACCTGCACGCCTGGGCCGAGGTGTTCGTGCCCGGCGCCGGATGGGTCGGCATGGACCCGACCAGCAGCCTCTTCGCCGGCGAGGGCCACATCCCGCTCTCGGCCACCCCGCACCCGAGCAACGCCGCGCCGATCGAGGGCGCGACCGAGCCGGTCGAGGTCAGCTTCTCCTTCCACAACGAGGTCCGCCGCATCCACGAGGACCCCCGCGTCACCAAGCCCTACACCGACGACCAGTGGTCGCGCATCGACGCGCTCGGCGAGTCCGTCGACGCGCGGCTCGCGGCCGGCGACGTGCGCCTGACCATGGGCGGCGAGCCGACCTTCGTGTCCCTCGACGACGCGACCACGCCGCAGTGGAGCACCGAGGCCGACGGTCCCGAGAAGCGCGCCCTCGCGGTGACCCTCGCCGACCGGCTGCGCGAGGTGTACGCCGTGGGCGGCGTCGTACACCGCGGCCAGGGCAAGTGGTATCCGGGTGAGCCGCTGCCCCGGTGGAACATCGCCCTGCAGTGGCGCACCGACGGCGTGCCGCTGTGGCAGGACCCGACGCTGCTCGCCGATCCGTGGGACGAGTCCGCAGCCCGCGGGAGCGCGGTCGCGGACGCCGAGGCACTGGCGCGCCGGGTCACCCAGGTGCTGGGCCTGCCGGCCGAGCACCTGCTGGCGGCCTACGAGGACCCGCTCGCCGCACTGGCCGAGGAGCTGCGTCGTCCCGCCGGCAGTGCGCCCGACGAGCCGGCCGCCGACGACGCGCTCGTGGCGGCGCTCGATGCCGGGGTCGACGTGCCGACGGGCTGGGTGCTGCCGATCGCGACCGGCGAGGAGGGCTGGACGAGTCCGGCCTGGTCGCTGCGGCGCGGCCGTCTGGTGCTCATCGGCGGGACCAGCGCCGTCGGACTGCGGCTGCCGCTCGACTCGATCGCC
>WLIH01000205.1 GCA_009702305.1 Actinomycetota bacterium
GCCACGTTTCAAAGGGGAGCGCGGTGTGGTCGGCCTTCGCCTGCTTGCGCCTCTGATCGACGGCGGCTCTGCTTCCTTCGGCGAATCAGCGCTCAGGCTGAGGTGGTACGACGCGGGACTGCCCCGACCTCGCACCCAGATCCCCGTGGAGGTGGACGGCGAGATCCGCTACTGGCTCGACCTGGGGCTCGAGGAGCTGTTGTTCGCCGCGGAGTACGACGGCGCGGAGTGGCACACCAGCCAGGAGCAGATCGAGCGTGACCTGGACCGTCGTGCCTGGTTGGCCGAGGAGCGCGGCTGGATGGTGGAGGTCTTTCGCCAGGAACACGTCTTCGGTCGTCAGCAGAACGCCGATGCCAGGCTAGCGAACGCCCTCCGCGCGGCCCGCGCAACTCTCGCTCGCCGTACCGTCGTGGTCTGAGACCGCGGAAACTAGCGCCGACTCACCGTGAAATGGCGGGAAACTAGCGCCGGGTCACGTGAGGGCGCGGGAGCGGCGGCGGTTGTTGAGCTCGCTGGCCACCACGATGACGATCGAGACCACGAACATCAGGGTGCCGATCACGTTGACCTGCATCGGCACACCGCGCTGGGCGGCGCCGTAGACGAACATCGGGAAGGTCACCGTGCTGCCGGAGTTGAGGTTGGTGACGATGAAGTCGTCGAAGGACAGCGAGAAGCTGAGCAGCGCCGCGCCCAGGATGCCCGGGAAGACCAGCGGCAGGGTCACCCGCAGGAAGGTCTGCAGCGGCGTGGCGTAGAGATCCATCGCGGCCTGCTCCAGGGTGTCGTCCATGCCCGCCAGGCGCGATCTCACGGTGACCACCACGAACGACAGGCAGAACATCACGTGGGCGATCAGGATCGTCCAGAAGCCGAGCTGCCCGGCGAACCCGGCAGAGACGAAGAGCGCCAGCAGGCTGGAGCCCATCACGATCTCCGGCGCGGCCATCGGCAGGAAGATCAGCACGTTGGACGCCGAGCGCCCGGCGAAGTCGTGACGCACCAGCGCGAACGCCGCCAGGGTGCCGAGCGCCGTCGCGACCACGGTCGCGAGCAGGCCGACGCGGATGCTGACCCCGAGCGCGCTGCACAGGTCGGCGTCGGCGCAGGGGTTGAGCCAGTTGTCGAGGGTGAACCCGTTGAACTGGTAGACCGCGTTGCGACCCCGCGGCGCGTTGAAGCTCATCAGCACCACGACGGCGATCGGGACGAACGTGTAGACGAGCACGAGCAGCCCGAGCATCAGCACCAGGTGCTCGCGCAGCCACCGGCCGGCCGCGCCGTTCACAGCAGCTCCTCCGTCCCGGCCCGGCGCACGTAGACCAGGACCATCACCACGATCAGCGCCATCAGGACCATCGAGAGCGCGGCGGCGACGGGGTAGTTGTTGGCGTCGGTGAACTGCGACTCGATGACGCTGCCGATGACGCGCTGGTTGGTGCTGCCGAGCAGTTGGGCGTTGATGTAGTCGCCCACCGCCGGGATGAAGGTGAGCAGGGTGCCGGAGACGACTCCCGGCAGCGACAGCGGCCAGGTCACCTTGAAGAACCCCACGACCGGGTGGGCGTAGAGATCACCGGAGGCCTCGATCAGGCGGTGGTCGATCTTGTCGATGCTCGCGAAGAGCGGGAGCACCATGAACGGCAGGAAGTTGTAGGTGAGCCCCGCGACCACGGCCACGGGCGTCGCGAGCAGCCGCCCGTCGTCGCCGAGCAGATGCACCGCCTGCAGGACGTTCACGATGAAGCCGTCGTCGGAGAGGATCAGCTTCCACGACAGGGTGCGGATCAAGAAGCTGGTGAAGAACGGCGCGATGACGAGCACCAGCATGAGGTTCTTCCAGCGTCCGGCCTTGAACGCGATGGCATAGGCGAGCACGTAGCCCAGCACGAGGCAGATCGCGGTGGCGATGGCGCCGTAGAGCAGCGATCGCACCAGCGGCTGCCAGTAGTCGCGCAACACGTCGACGTAGTTGCCGAACGCGTAGTCCATCTCGTAGCCGCGGAAGTCGGAGCCGGACTGGTCGAAGAGGCTGGTGGCGAGCAGCGAGTAGAACGGCACCACGAAGAACAGCCCGAGCCACAGGACGGCGGGGAGCAGCAGCAGGTAGCCGACCTTGCCCCGACGCCGCTCGGTGTCGCTCACGCAAGCACTCCCGCGACCGCACCGGCGCCGGCGTCCTGGCTGCGATCGAGCAGGAAGGCGTACTCCGGGCGCCACGAGAGCTCAACGCGCTCTCCGGGAGCGAAGCGCCGCCGGCGTCCGGTGTTCTGCTCGAAGACCTGGAGCTCCTGACCCCACGGCATGCGCACGAGGTACTGCGTGGACACACCGACGAAGCTGACGTCGCTGACCACCCCGCCGGGGATGGTGTTGCCGGGAGCGTCGAGCGCCTCGCCCTCCTCCCCGATGAGCACCTTCTCGGGACGGATCCCGACCCAGCCGGCGGCGTCGTCGGTGTGCGTGCGCCCGGTCGGCACCGACACCGAGATGCCCTGCATGTCGACGGTCGTGACATCGGCGGAGCGCGAGAGCACGGCGCCCTCGATCAGGTTGGACTGACCGAGGAAGTTGGCGACGAACGTCGAGCGAGGGTTCTCGTAGAGCTCGGCCGGGGCCCCCATCTGCTCGATCAGGCCCTTGTTCATGACGGCCACGGTGTCGGCCATCGTCATGGCCTCCTCCTGGTCGTGGGTGACGTGCACGAAGGTCAGCCCGACCTCGGTCTGGATGCGCTTGATCTCGATCTGCATCGACCGGCGCAGCTTGAGGTCGAGAGCACCGAGCGGCTCGTCGAGCAGCAGCACCTCGGGCTTGTTGATCAGGGCCCGCGCCAGCGCGACCCGCTGCTGCTGCCCGCCGGAGAGCTGTGCGGGCTTCTTGCGCGCCTGCGAGGTGAGCTCGACCAGCTCGAGCATCTCGTGCACCTGGGTCTTCACGTCGGCGCTCCTGCGCCGGCGCAGCCCGAAGGCGACGTTCTCGAAGATGTCGAGGTGCGGGAAGAGCGCGTAGCTCTGGAAGACGGTGTTGACCGGGCGGCGGTAGGGCTTCGCGTAGGTGATGTCCTGACCGGCCAGGGTGATCGAGCCCGAGGTCGGCGTCTCCAGCCCGGCGACCATGCGCAGGGTGGTCGTCTTGCCGCAGCCCGAGGGCCCCAGCAGGGCGAAGAACGAGCCCCGCGGCACGTCGAGGTCGAGTCCGTCGACGGCGGTGAACGACGCGAACGCCTTGGTCACCGAGCGCAGCCGCAGGCCGTCGTACGGCGTGTCGTCGGCGACCTGGTCGGGCGCCTCAGCCAGCAGTGACATCGGACCACTCCTTCTCGTACTGCGCCTGCTGCCGGTCGTCGAGCGGCATGAAGTCGAAGGTCTGCGCGAGCGTCTCCTCGTCGGGGAAGATCAGCGGGTTGTCGACCAGGTCGGGGTTGACCGTCTCCATCGCCTCGCGCGCACCCTGCACGGGGCAGATGTAGTTGACGTAGTTGGCCAGCCGAGCAGCGACCTCGGGGTCGTAGTAGTAGTCGATCCACTTCTCGGCGTTGGCCTGGTGGGTCGCCTGGTTGGGGATCATCATGTTGTCGCTCCACAGCGACAGGCCCTCCTCGGGCGTGACGAACTTGATGTTCGGGTCGTCGTACTGCGCCTGGATCACGTCGCCCGACCAGGCCTCGCAGGCCAGGATGTTGCCCGCGGAGAGGTCCTGGAGGTAGTCGTTGCCGGAGAACTTGCGCAGCTGGCCGTCGCCGACGGCCTGCGCGAGCCGGTCGAGGGCGTCGTGCCACTGGTCCTCGGTGAAGCGCCGCGGGTCGGCGCCGACGACCTTGAGCATGAAGCCCATCGTGTCGCGCATCTCGGAGAGCAGGGTGATCTTGCCCTTGAGGTCGGCGCGGCTGATCAGCTCCTCGAAGCTGCGCACCTCGCCGGTCTTGGCGGCGTTGTAGGCGATGCCGGTCAGGCCGCTCTGCCACGGGGCGTGGTAGTCGAGGCCCGGGTCCCACTGCTTGTCGCGCAGCGAGTCGAGCAGGTTGGCCTCGAGGTTGGGCACGGCCGACTTGTCGAGCGGCTGGATCCCGCCGAGGCCGATCATCCGCGCGGCCATCCAGTCGGTCAGCACGATCATGTCGCGATCGATCGGGGCGCACGAGCCGAGCTGGTTCTTCACCTTGGCGTAGAACTCGGAGTTGTCGTTGACGTCGACGGTGTAGTCGACGCTGATCCCGGTCTGCTGCTCGAACTCGCTCATCGTCGACCCCGGCTTCTTGCGCGGGTCGATGTAGCCGGTCCAGTTGGAGATCACGAAGCTCCGCTGGGTCGCGGACAGGTCTGCGGCCCGGCAGCCGAGCGGGTCCTGGGCCGCGCCGGCGACCTCGAAGAGCGGCAGCTTGAGCGCCGCGAGACTCACGCCTGCGAAGGCGACCGCTCCCCCGCCCTTGAGCATCCCCCGACGTGAGAACGTCGAGCGCCGGGCGGGTTCCTCGGACGTCATCTGACTCCTCCGGTGGCGCGGTCGATTCCTCGGATCGTGCCATGCGACCGGAGCGTCGACAAGGGATCTCGTCGCACGGTTACGTGCTCGCAACGAAATCCATCGCGATCGACGACGACCGGAAACCTTCCCGGCAGCCCGGAGGGCTGTAGTTTCACCGGCATGACCCAGAAGCCGGAGCGCGCGCGAGTCCACCTGGACGAGGTCTCGAAGGCGATCATCGAGCAGCTCCAGCAGGACGGACGGCGCTCCTACGCCTCGATCGGCAAGGTCGTCGGCCTCTCCGAGGCGGCCGTGCGCCAGCGCGTGCAGCGCCTGGTCGACAGCGGCGTCATGCAGGTCGTCGCGGTCACCGACCCGCTCGAGCTCGGCTTCGCGCGCCAGGCCATGGTCGGGATCAAGGTGGCCGGCCCGCTCGAGCCGGTGGCCGACGCCCTGGTCGGCATCCGCGAGATCGACTACGTCGTCATCACGGCCGGCTCCTACGACCTCCTGGCCGAGGTGGTGTGCGAGAGCGACGAGCACCTGCTGGAGCTGATCTCGTCGCGGATGCGCACCATCCCCGGCGTCGTCGCCACCGAGACCTTCATGTACCTCCAGCTGCGCAAGCAGACCTACTCCTGGGGTGTGCGCTGAGCCGCTCGTACGCCGACGCAGCACCGCCGGACGCGTCGGCCTACCAGCGGATCTCGCTGTGGCACGAGACGGCCGACACCGACTGGACCCCGCGGCCGTCGCTGCCGGGCGGGCGTGACGTCGACGTGGCGATCGTCGGGGCCGGCTACACCGGGCTGTGGACGGCCTACTACCTGGCCGAGGCCGACCCCACGCTGCGGATCGCGGTGCTCGAGGCGGAGGTCGCCGGCTTCGGAGCCTCGGGTCGCAACGGCGGCTGGTGCTCCGCCCTCTTCCCCGCCTCGCTCGACACGCTCGCGGCGATCGGCAGCCGCACCGGCGCGCTGGCGCAGCACCAGGCGATGCGGGGCTCGGTCCGCGAGGTCGCCCGCGTCGCCGCTGCGGAGGGCATCGACGCCCACCTGAGCATCGGCGGCACGATCACCCTGGCCCGCTCACGTCCGCAACTGGTCCGCGCGCGGCGCGAGGTCGCCCACGCCCGGTCGTGGGGGCGCGGCGAGGACGACGTCCGACTGCTCGACGCCCGGGAGGCCCGCGACGTGCTGCGCGGCAGCGGCACCCGCGGCGCGACGTACACCCC
>WLIH01000206.1 GCA_009702305.1 Actinomycetota bacterium
ATCGTGGCGAACCTGCTCGCAGGATCCCTGGTCGGAGCGTGGGTCGCTGCGGGCTGGGCGACCCGGATGCACTCGCGCACCCTGCACCGCACCCTGGCTGTCCTGCTGCTCGCGATCGCCTTCGTGCTAGCGGGAACGCACTTCGCCGCGCTGGGGACGCTCGAACTGCCACCGGTGCTCAGGGCGGTCGCCGGCGTCGTCGCCGGGGTGCTGATCGGCATGGTCGCGGCCTTCATGGGGGTGGCCGGGGGCGAGCTTCTGATCCCCACGATCGTGCTGCTCTTCGGCGCCGACATCCGGCTTGCCGGAAGCCTGTCGCTGCTGGTGTCGCTGCCCACCATGCTGGTCGGCTTCGCCCGCTACAGCAGCCACGAGACTTTCGCCGTGATCGGCGACAACCGCCGTTTCGTGGTGCTGATGGGAGCCGGCTCAGTCGCCGGGGCGGTGGCTGGTGGAGCCCTGCTGCCCTACGTCGGTGGCCCTGTTCTGATCGCAGTGCTGGCCCTGATCCTGGTCGCCTCGGCCCTCAAGGTCTGGCGCCACCAGGCAACGGACTGAACCGCAAGACGCTTATCCGCGATTCAGTCTGCTGCGGGGCTCAGTGCCGCGGCCAGAGAGCCCAGCACCTCGGGCGCGACCCGGTAGTAGGCCCACTTGCCCCGTTGCTCGCGGGTCGCCAGACCAGCCTCGACCAGGAGTTTCATGTGGTGGGAAACGGTCGGCTGACTCAGGCCCACCGGCTCCGTCATGTCGCAGATGCACGCCGCGCCCTCCGGGGCTGCGGCGATCATCGAGAGCAGCTTCACCCGGGTCGGGTCGCCGAGTGCCTTGAACATGCGGGCGAGGGTCTCCGCGGCGTCGTCGCTGATCACGCCACCGGTCAGGGGCGAGCAGCAGGCCGCGAGCGCGTCCGGCTGGATCAAGGGCAAGGAGATGGGCACGAGTCCATCCTCCCTCATCCATTGACATTTGTCGATGCGTCCGTAGAGTTGTCGCATCGACGATCTTGAATGTAAGGAGTTGGGGATGAGCGACCTTCCTGTGGTGGTGATCGGCGCAGGCCCCTCGGGTCTGGCGGCCGCGGCGCATCTGCTCGAGCGAGGCTTGGAGCCGCTGGTGCTGGAGTCCGGCCTGGTCCCGGCGTCGGCGGTGGGCGAGTGGGGGCACGTGCGGTTGTTCTCGGCGTGGCCCGAGCTGGTCGACAAGGCGTCCGCTCGGCTCCTGTCGCCGACAGGTTGGACGGCCCCTGGAACGGGTTACCCGACCGGTGCGCAGTGGATCGACGGCTATCTCGCGCCCCTCGCGAAGGCTCTCGGGGACCGGGTCCGCTACGACGCTCGCGTCACGGGGGTGTCCCGAAAGGGCCGGGACCGGCTCGTCGACGCGGACCGCGCCGAGCAGCCGTTCACGGTCCATCTCGTTGACGGCGAGGGCAACGAGTCGCGCCTGGAGGCCAGCGCCGTGATCGACGCCTCCGGCACGTGGCGCCGCCCTAACCCCGCCGGTGCAGACGGTCTCACTGCCCTGGGGGAGCGCGTGGCGGGGGACCTGATCGCCTACCAGGTCCCCGACCGAGCCGAACCTGCCCGGTACGCCGGCAAGCACACCGTGGTCGTCGGCGCCGGCGACTCGGCGTTCAACGCGATCCACGAGCTGGTCCAGATCGGCGCCGACCATCCGGGCACGCGCGTCACCTGGGCGATCCGCCGGGTGGTCGGCGACGGGACCTTCGGCGGCGGCGCGGCCGACGAGCTCCCCGAGCGCGGCGCACTCGGTCAACGAGCGAGGAAGGCCGTGGAGTCGGGAGCCGTCGACCTGGTCACTGGATTCCGGGTTGCGGAGATCCGTACGGAGGGCGGCGGCGCGGTCCTGGTCGGAGAGGACGGCCGGGAACTGCCACCGGCTGACACGGTCGTGGTGCTCACCGGGTTCCGCCCGGACCTGTCCTTCCTGTCGGAGATGCGGCTCGACCTCGACCCCACGTTGGAGGCGCCACGGAAGATCGCGGCCGAGATCGACCCGAACATCCACTCCTGCGGTTCCGTGAGGGCCACCGGTGCCGCCGACCTGGCTCAGCCTGAGACAGACCTGTACCTGGTGGGCATGAAGTCCTATGGCCGGGCACCGACGTTCCTGGCCCTGACCGGGTACGAGCAGATCCGCAGCGTCGTCGCCGAGCTCGCGGGCGATCATGAAGCGGCCGCACGAGTCGAGCTCGAACTCCCCGACACCGGTGTGTGCGGCGGTGCGGGCGTCTTCGACGACCCCGACAGCGTCGGCGGAGGCTGCTGCGCCCCAGCGCCATCGGTCCTGCAGATCGGACGCACCCCTGTCAGCCTCTGAGACGTCGGTTGCAGGGAGCCCGGCCAGCGGCCGAGGCTCCCTGCGACGCGTTCTGGTGGCACTGTGCGTTACCGAGATCGTCAGCTACGGGGTTCTCTTCTACGCCTTCACCGTCCTTCTCCCGCGGATCACCACAGAGAGTGGATGGTCGAGCACCGCGATCACCGCAGCGTTCTCGGCGGGCAGCCTGACCGGTGGCATCGCCGGGATCGCTGGCGGACGAGTCCTCCAGCGGCACGGCCCCCGTTGGGTGATGACGAGCGGAAGCACGCTGGGCACCGTCGCCGTGCTCTGTTTGGCGTGGAGTCCGTCCTACGCGATGTTCTTCGCAGCCTGGGTGCTGGCCGGAGTCGCCAGCGCCGGACTGTTCTACGCGCCCGCGTTCGCGGCGCTCACCGCCTGGTACGGCGACCGGCGAGTCCAGGCGATCACCACGCTCACTCTGGCCGCCGGATTCTCCAGCACCATCTTCGCCCCATTGACTGACGCGCTGGCCTCGCAGTTGACCTGGCGCCAGACCTACTTGGTCTTGGCGCTCGTGCTCGGGGTGATCACGCTGCCGCTCCATGTCGTCGTGCTCAACCGAGCTTGGCCCAGGCTGCCGCACCATGCCGCCACGCATCCTGACCGGCACATCCTCACCAGTCGCACGTTCGTGCTGGCGACCACTGCCGGCACCCTGATGGCCTTCGCGTCCTACGCCTCGCTGGTCAGCTTGGTGCCGCTGCTGACTGGTCGGGGGATGTCGTCGACCTTGGCGGCATGGGCACTCGGCCTCGGAGGAGCCGGACAAGTCGCCGGCCGGCTGCTGTACCCGGGCATGACCCGGAATCTTCAGGCGCGGACCCGGGCGATCCGGGTGATCTCGGCCATGGCGGTTGCGCTCGCGGGTCTCGCCGTGGTGCCGGGCCCGACCCTGGCCCTGATTCTCCTCGCTGTACTGGCCGGGGCCGCCCGCGGATTGTTCACCCTGGTTGGCGCCACCCTGGTCAGTGATTACTGGGGGCCGGAGCGATACGCCGCGATCAGCGGGATCTACAACGCTCCGATCCTCGCGGCGAGCGCGCTGGCTCCCTGGCTCGGCGCGGTGATCGCGGACGCGACCGGAGGCCTCACGGGATTGTTCGCAGTTCTAGTGGCGGTCGCCGGCACTGCGGCTCTGTTGGCTGCGTGCGTAGAGCGGTCGGAGAACTCAGTTCGGCTTCGCGGCGACGCCCAGCTCGTCGAGTAGCACGAGGACGCGACGCTCGATCTCGTCGCGGATCGGTCGGACGTCGGCCACGTCCTTGCCCGCCGGGTCTGCGAGCTCCCAGTCTTCGTACCGTTTGCCGGGGAAGTACGGGCAGGCGTCACCGCAGCCCATAGTGACGACGACGTCGGCGGCCTGGACGATCTCATCGGTCCACGGCTTGGGGTACTCCTGCGCGATATCGATCCCACGCTCGGCCATCGCAGCCACAGCAGCTCCGTTGACTTGGTCGCCCGGCTCCGAGCCACCAGACCAAGCGACAGCCCGGTCCCCGGCGTGGTGGTTGAAGAACCCGAGCGCCATCTGCGACCGGCCCGCGTTGTGCACGCAGAGGAACAACACCACCGGAATGCCGTCGGCGCCCTTGCCCTCGATCTTCGCCATTGCCTGGAGCCGTTGCTTCGCGAATCGTTCGGCCAGGAGCGGCAGGAAGTTGAGCATGGTGGCCTTGCCCGCGAACTCGTCATACGAGCTGTTCAGGAACCGTTCGATGGTCTCGGTGTTGAACGTTCCCTCGAACTCCTTGTGCAGTCGGGTCGCGGCTGTCTTGAGGGCGACCTGTTGGTCGAGGGTGATCTCGGGGTTGGTGTGAATGGCCATAACTGGACTTCCTTTGGATCGTGGGGTCAGGCGTGCTGGGGGAGGCGCTGCGCGAGCTGGCTGACGCGCTCGGTGAGTTCGGCGAAGACTGCGTCGAAGGCCGAGGGCTGTCCTTGGCGGACCGGGTCCGGGACCGACCAGTGCAGCCGCTCGGTTGCGCCGAGCTCCTCGTGAGCCAGGTCGCAGACGGTGACCACGAGGTCATCGGGCAGCAGCACGTCGGCGAGACGGCGAGGCCGCAGCCGGGGAAGGGGAAGGCCGTGTCGGCCGGCCACGGCGATGGCTCCCGGATCGATCGCATCGGCGGGGTGAGTCCCGGCCGACGCGGCCGGGATCGTGCTAACTCGCCGCCACAGGGCGGCAGCCAGGTGAGACCGCGCGGAGTTGGCAGTGCAGACGAACAACACCCGCGTGGGTGAGTTGCCCGGCGTCAGCCGGACCGCCTCCAATGCCTCGGCATGCAGGTGCAGATAGCTGCGGCGGCGATCACCCTCCGAGCGCCGGCGTTCCACCAGGCCGGCGGCTTCGAGCGCTCTGAGGTGGTGGGCAAGAAGGTTGGATGGCATCTGAAGCATCACCGCCAGCTCTGAGGGCGATGCGTCGCCGAGCAGCAGGGTGTCGACGATGCGCAGCCGCGACACGTCGGCAAGAGCCGCGTGCACTGCGGCTCGCTGCACAACAGAGTGGGTTTGCTCAGTGTTCATTGCCTCAAGTTTGACTGAGGTAATGCTCAGAGGTCAAGATATCCCCGTGAATCCCCTTGCGCGCCGCCTGTTGGCCGAGTTCCTCGGCACCGCACTCCTCGTGACTGTCGTCGTTGGCTCCGGCGTCGCCGCCCAGCAACTGTCCCCGGACGACATCGGGCTGCAACTGCTGGAGAACTCCACTGCGACCGTCTTCGGGCTGACCGTGCTGATCTTGTGGTTCGGACCGATCTCCGGCGCACACTTCAACCCCGTCGTCTCCCTGGCCGACTGGTTCCTCGGTCGACGTACCCGGACCGGGCTCTCGCTACCTGACGTCGGCCTCTACGGCGCTGCACAGATCCTGGGCGGCATCTGCGGAGCACTCCTGGCCAACGCGATGTTCGAAGTCGGCGCGCACCTCTCCACCAAGGACCGTGTCACCAGCGGGCACCTCGTCGGCGAGATCGTCGCCACCGCCGGACTGGTCGCCCTGATCTTCGCGCTGGTGCGCACCGAGCGCGGAGCAATCGCCGCACCGACGGTCGGCGCCTACATCGGCGCGGCCTACTGGTTCACCAGCTCCACCTCGTTCGCCAACCCCGCCGTCACCATCGGCCGGATCTTCTCCGACACCTTCGCCGGCATCGCCCCGGCGTCGGCTCCAGCGTTCATCGCCATGCAGCTGATCGGCCTCATCGTCGGCATCGGCCTGACCCTGGCCCTGTACCCCGATGCGGGCGCCAAGGCCGACGACGTCGTTCTCCCGCACACTCACTGACCGCGAACTATCGACCAGCACCCGAA
>WLIH01000207.1 GCA_009702305.1 Actinomycetota bacterium
ATGGCCGAGGACGTCGGCATCGGTGGCCGCGCGGGCTACTACGACGGCATCGGCGCCGCGCGCGACGTCATCCAGAACCACCTCCTCCAGCTGATGGCGCTGGTCGCGATGGAGGAGCCGACGTCGTTCGAAGCGGGCGCCCTGCGGATGGAGAAGCAGAAGCTGCTGCGCTCGGTGTCCCTCCCCCGCCGACTCGACCTCACGACGGCCCGCGGACAGTACGCCGCCGGGTGGGCCGGCGGCGAGAAGGTCGCCGGCTTCCTCGAGGAGGACGGCATCCGTGCGACGTCGACCACCGAGACGTACGCCGCCATCACCCTGCACGTCGACAACCGCCGCTGGGCGGGAGTGCCGTTCTACCTGCGCACCGGCAAGCGACTGGGGCGACGGGTCACCGAGGTGGCCGTCGTCTTCAAGCGGGCGCCCCACCAGCCGTTCTCCGAGACCTCCACCGAGGAACTCACGCAGAACGCTCTCGTCATCCGGATCCAGCCCGACGAGGGCATGACGATGCGCTTCGGCTCGAAGGTGCCCGGCACGGCGATGGAGATCCGCGACGTCAACATGGACTTCGTCTACGGCGGCTCGTTCACCGAGTCGTCGCCTGAGGCCTACGAACGCCTGATCCTCGACGTGCTGCTGGGCGACCCGCCACTCTTCCCCCAGCACGAGGAGGTCGAGCTCTCCTGGCAGATCCTCGATCCGATCCTGGAGCACTGGGCAGCCAAGGGCTCGCCCGAGGCCTACGACTCCGGTGGGTGGGGTCCTGCGTCGGCGGACGCGATGCTCGCCCGCGACGGACGCACCTGGAGGCGACCATGATCGAGCTGTTCGACACCAACGCCTCGGCGATCGCCTCCGAGTTCGTCCGCGCCCGCACCCGAGCGGGCTCGCCCGCGATGGGGATGGTGATGACGCTGGTCATCGTGGTCGACGAGGACGACGCCGAGGACGCCATGCGCAACGCCCGGGCGGCCTCCCACGAGCATCCGGCGCGGGTGCTCGGTGTGATCCTGGGCGACGGCCGGGGCGCCGGCAGGGTCAACGCCCAGGTCGGTGCCGGCTCCGGCTGGACCGGTGAGACGGCCGTGATCCGCCTGTCCGGCGAGGTCGTGAAGCACCCCGAGTCGGTCGTGCTGCCGTTGCTGCTCCCGGACTCGCCGGTGGTCGTGTGGTGGCCGGTCGATCCGCCGGTCGACCCGGCGGCCGACCCCCTCGGCGCCCTCGCCCAGCGACGGATCACCGACGCCGCCGCCGCCACGACGGCGCGCTCCAAGGCGATGGAGCGCCAGTGCTCGGCGTACACCAAGGGCAACACCGACCTGGCCTGGACCCGGCTGACACCGTGGCGGGCACTGCTCGCGACCGCTCTCGACCAGTCCCGCTCCAAGGTCACGGGTGCCTCGGTGACGGCGGAGAAGATCAGCCCCAGTGCCGAGCTGATGGTGGCGTGGTTGCAGAGCCGGCTGCGGGTGCCCGTGACCCGGTCGAGCTCGGCCGGTCCGGGGATGACCGAGGTCGTGCTCGAGACCAAGGCCGGCCCGATCCGGATCTCGCGCACCGATGGCCGGGTGGCGACCTTCACCACGCCCGGTCAGCCCGACCGGCCGATCGCGCTCAAGCGACGCACGGTCCCCGAGCTGCTCGGCGAGGAGTTGCGACGACTCGATGAGGACGACGTCTACGCCGCCACGGCTCGGGCCTTGGCCACCCGGAGCTCGCGGTGAGCACCCCCCGCGTGGAGGTCCACGAGGACGCCGCGGAGCTCGCCACCGCCGTCGCCGGTGAGCTGCTGCGCAGGCTCGCCGATGCCCAGGCCGCCGGGGAGATCCCGCAGATCTGCCTGACCGGCGGCACCATCGCCGACCGGATCCACCGCGAGGTGGCGCGCTTGTCGTCAGCGTCCGACGTCGACTGGACGCGCGTGGTCGTCTGGTGGGGTGACGAGCGCTTCGTCGCCGCCGACTCCGCCGAGCGCAACGAGCTGCAGGCTCGCACCGCGTTCCTCGATGCCGTCGGTGCGTCCGCCCAGCACGTGCACCCGATGCCGTCCAGCGACGACGTCGGGTCGGCCGAGGACGGCGCTGCGGCGTACGCCGACCAGCTGCGCTCGCTGGGCAGCGGCCAGTTCGAGGTGATGATGCTCGGAGTCGGGCCCGACGCCCACATCGCGTCGCTCTTCCCGGGCCACCCAGCACTGGACGTCGACGACCGGATCGCCGTCGCCGTGCACGACTCGCCCAAGCCTCCGCCGGAGCGGATCTCGCTCACCTACGGCGCTCTCAACCGCGCCCGGTCGGTCTGGCTGCTCGTGAGCGGCGATGAGAAGGCAGGCGCGGTCGCCCGTGCCCTGGCTGATCCCCCGCCTGACCTGCACGACGTCCCCGCGGTCGGCGTGCGCGGCCTCGAGGACACCACGTGGTTCCTCGACCGCCCCGCCGCCTCCAGCCTGTAGCCGAGCCGGGCTGGGATGACGCTCCGTCCGGAGCTAGAAGATGAGGTCGCCGGACTTGCGGCGCGAGCGCAGGAGGGTGAGCGCCTCGTCGAGGATGTCGGCCGCCTCCTGGTCGGAGCGGCGCTCCTTCACGTAGGCCAGGTGCGTCTTGTACGGCTCGATCTTGTGCGGGGGCGGCGCGTTCTCCGAGTCGCGGCCCGCGGGCAGTCCGCACTTGGGGCAGTCCCACGAGTCGGGCACGGTGGCCTCGATCGAGAAGGTGACCACCGAGCGGTGCTCGTGCGAGCAGAAGTAGGTGACGGCCTGACGCGGTGCGGCTTCGCCGCGCTCCGCCTCGCCCATCGGACCAGCTCCGACCCGGCTGCCACGAATGGCGTTTCCTCCACCAGCCACGGGGGTGACTCCTCAGACTTGACGTTGGTGAGACTTCAGGGGTGGTGCGGGTCGTGCGTCAGTACGCGAGCAACAGGCCCATGCCGATCACGGTCGAGAACCAGATCACGCCGATGCCGATCGTCAGGCGGTCCAGGTTGCGCTCGGCGACCGAGGATCCGCCCAGCGAGCTGGACACGCCGCCGCCGAACATGTCGGACAGACCGCCGCCCCGACCCTTGTGCAGGAGGACGAGCAGGATCATCAGAGCGCTGGTGATCATCAGGACGATGGTGAAGAGGAGTTCCACGGTCGTGAATCCTACGTCACGCCTGCGCGGTCACAGGACCGGCATGTCGTAGAAGCGGCAGATGCCGCCGAACTCGTCGACCTGGAGGCTCGCACCACCCACCAGGCAGCCGTCGACATCGGGCTTGGTCATGATGCCGCCGACGTTGGCGGCCTTCACCGAGCCGCCGTAGAGCAGGCGTACGCCGTCGGCAGCGGTGTCGCCATGGGTCTGGCGCACCCACTCCCGGATCGCCGCGCACACCTCCTGCGCGTCGTCGGGTGTGGCGACCTCACCGGTGCCGATCGCCCAGACCGGCTCGTAGGCCACGACCAGGCCCGCCACCTGCTCGGCCGTGAGGCCGGCCAGGGAGCCCTCGACCTGCGCGAGCGTGTAGGAGACCTGCTCGCCCGCCTGACGGATCTCGAGACCCTCACCGACACACACGATCGGGACCATGCCCGCACCGAGCGCCTTGAGCGCCTTGGCGTTGACGACGGCGTCGGTCTCGGCGTGGTACTCCCGGCGCTCCGAGTGGCCGACGACGACGTAGGAGCAGCCCAGCTTGGCCAGCATCGCCGCCGAGATCTCTCCGGTGTAGGCGCCGGCGTCCTGGGTGGACACGTCCTGCGCGGCGTACTTCAGCAGCAGCCGGTCGCCGTCGACCAACGTCTGCACCGAGCGCAGGTCGGTGAACGGCGGCACGACGACGACCTCGACCTTGCCGTAGTCGTGCTTCTTGTCGCTGAGCGTCCAGGAGAGCTTCTGGACGAGCACCACCGCTTCCTGGTGGTTGAGGTTCATCTTCCAGTTGCCCGCCATCAGCGGGGTGCGTGCGGTTGCCATGTCGCTCA
The DNA here is from genome assembly GCA_009702305.1 of Actinomycetota bacterium. Classification (GTDB taxonomy): domain Bacteria; phylum Actinomycetota; class Actinomycetes; order Propionibacteriales; family Nocardioidaceae; genus Nocardioides. The sequence goes on from WLIH01000207.1 coordinate 3,971, forward strand.
GTCCTCCAGGACGTCGATGCCGGGCAGGTGCTTGCCTTCGAGGAACTCGAGGCTGGCGCCACCGCCGGTGGAGATGTGGCCGAACGACGACTCGTCGAAGCCGAGCGCGCGCACGGCTGCGGCGGAGTCGCCGCCGCCGACCACCGAGAGGCCGTCCACCCGCGTCAACGCCTCGGCGACCGCCCGGGTGCCGTCGGCGAACTCGGGCACCTCGAAGACGCCCATCGGACCGTTCCAGAAGACCGTCTTGGCGTCGGCCAGGGCGGCGGCGAAGTCGGCGCCCGACGCCGGTCCGATGTCGAGCCCGAGGGCGTCGGCAGGGATGGCCGTCGCTGCCACGACCTGCGGCTGCGGGCTGCGGTCGCCGGACGGGAACGCCGTGTCGACGACGATGTCGCCCGGCAGCAGGATGCGCACGCCCGAGGCCTCCGCACGCTCGAGGTAGGCGCGGCAGACGTCGAGCTGGTCCTCCTCGAGCAGGCTCTTGCCGACCTCGTGGCCCTGGGCCTTGAGGAAGGTAAAGACCATGCCGCCGCCGATGAGCAGCGTGTCGGCCTTGTCGAGCAGGTTGTCGATCACGCCGAGCTTGTCGGAGACCTTGGAACCGCCGAGGACCACGACGTAGGGGCGGGCAGGCTCCTCGGTGAGGTGGCGCAGGACCCCGATCTCGGTGGCGACCAGGTCGCCCATCGCGTGCGGCAGCAGGGTCGCGACGTCGTAGACGCTCGCCTGCTTGCGGTGCACGACGCCGAATCCGTCGGAGACGAACCCGTCGGCGAGCGCGGCCAGCTGTGCTGCGAACGCCGCCCGCTCCGCGTCGTCCTTGCTCGTCTCGCCCGGGTTGAAGCGGACGTTCTCGAGCACGGCCACCTCGCCGTCCGCCAGCGCGGCGACCACAGCCTGCGCGGACTCGCCGACGGTGTCCGTGGCGAACGAGACCTCCGAGCCCAGCAGCTCACTGAGGCGAGCGGCGACCGGGGCCAGGGAGTAGCGGTCCTCGGGCGCACCCTTCGGGCGTCCGAGGTGGGCGGTGACCACCACGCGTGCGCCGGCGTCCGCCAGCGCACGGATCGTGGGCACGCTCGCACGGATGCGGCCGTCGTCGGTGATGGTGGTGCCGTCGAGCGGGACGTTGAGGTCCGAGCGGACCAGGATCCGCTTGCCCGCGAGCGACCCGCCGAGCGCGTCGGCGAGGGTGGAGAAGTCGCTCACGTCAGAGGGTCTCGCCGACGTAGCCGATCAGGTCGACCAGGCGGTTGGAGTAACCCCACTCGTTGTCGTACCAACCGACGACCTTGACCTGGTTGCCGATGACCTTGGTCAGCGGCGCGTCGAAGATGCACGACGCGGGGTCGGTCACGATGTCGCTCGAGACGATCGGGTCGGTCGAGTAGCGCAGGAAGCGACCGTCGGCGGCCTTCTCGACGGCGGCGTTGACCTCCTCGACGGTCGTCTCGCGCCCGGCCTCGAAGGTCAGGTCGGTGGCGGAGCCGGTGGGCACCGGCACCCGCAGCGCGAAGCCGTCGAGCTTGCCCTTGAGCTCGGGCAGCACCAGGCCGATGGCCTTCGCGGCGCCGGTCGAGGTGGGGACGATGTTGAGCGCGGCCGCGCGGGCGCGACGCAGGTCCTGGTGGATGTTGTCCTGGAGGTTCGGGTCGGCGGTGTACGCGTGGATCGTCGTCATCAGACCCTTGACGA
>WLIH01000208.1 GCA_009702305.1 Actinomycetota bacterium
AGAACCTCACCCTCGGTCGCGCCGACGCCACGCAGGCGCAGATCGACGAGGCGCTCGAGATCAGCCAGGCGCAGTTCGTCTACGACCTGCCCTGGGGCCTGGAGACCCGGATCGGCGAGCAGGGCATGGCCCTGTCCGGCGGCCAGCGCCAGCGGTTGGCGCTCGCCCGGGCGGTCCTCGCCCAGCCGCAGGTCCTGGTCCTCGACGACACGCTCTCCGCGCTCGACGTGCACACCGAGCAGTTGGTCGAGGAGGCGCTGCGACGCGTGCTCTCGGCGACGACCGGCCTGATCGTGGCCCACCGCGCCTCCACGGTGCTGCTGGCCGACCGGGTCGCGCTGCTGCAGGGCGGGACGATCACCCACGTCGGGGAGCACCGCGAGCTGCTCGCCACCGTGCCGGCGTACCAGGAGCTGCTCGCGGCCGAGACGCTGGCCGACGCGGAGGTGACGTCGTGAGCGGCACCACCTGGCGGGGCGAGGCGGCGGTCGACGCCGACGAGGCCGCCGAGCGGATGACCCAGGCACGCCTGGTCGGCGGGTCGCGGCGGCTGCTGGTCGACCTGCTGCGGCCCTACCGGCGCGCGCTCCAGCTGCTCGTGCTGGTCGTCGTCGTGGAGAACGCCGCCCGGCTCTCCATCCCCTATCTCGTCAAGGAGGGCATCGACACGGGCATCCCGCCCATCCGGGAGAGCGACGACCTCGGCCCCCTCGGGATCATCGTGGGCATCGTGCTGGTCGCCACGATCGTGCAGGCCATCGCGCGCAACCGCTTCCTGGTCCGCTCGGGACTGATCGGTCAGGACGTGCTCTTCGAGCTCCGACGCCGGGTGTTCCGCCACTTCCAGGCGCTGAGCCCGGAGTTCCACGACGGCTACACCTCGGGTCGCGTCATCTCGCGCCAGACCTCCGACGTCGATGCGATCTACGAGATGCTCGAGACCGGCTTCGACGGCCTGGTGACGGCCGCGCTGACGCTCGTGGGCACGGCCGGCATCCTGCTCTTCCTGGACGTCAAGCTCGGTCTGGTCGCCCTGCTGTGCGGCCCGTTCCTGGCCTGGCTCACCAACTGGTTCCGCCGCTCGTCGGCCGACAGCTACCGCGTGACCCGCGAGAAGGTCGCGCTGGTGATCGTGCACTTCGTCGAGTCGATGGGCGGCATCCGCGCCGTCCAGGCCTTCCGCCGCGAGCCGCGCAACCAGGAGATCTTCGACGACGTCAACGAGCAGTACCGCGCTGCCAACCTCGTCGCCTTCCGGCTGGTCGCGTGGTTCATGCCGGGCATCCGGCTGATCGGCAACATCACCATCGCCGTGGTGCTGCTCTACGGCGCCTACCGGGCCTACCACGGCGCCGTCACCGTCGGCGTGCTCGCCGCCTTCCTGCTCTACCTGCGTCAGTTCTTCGAGCCGATGATGGAGATCTCGCAGTTCTACAACACCTTCCAGTCGGCCTCGGCCGCGTTGGAGAAGCTCGCCGGTGTCCTCGACGAGGAGCCGAGCGTGCCGGAGCCGGCCGAGCCGCGTCCGTTGCCCTCACCCCGCGGTGAGGTCACCTTCGACCACGTCGCCTTCTCCTACGTCGAGGGCCGCCCGGTGCTGCCCGACCTCGACCTGGTCGTGCCGGCCGGTCAGACGGTCGCGCTGGTCGGCACCACCGGCGCGGGCAAGACGACCCTCGCCAAGCTGGCCACCCGCTTCTACGACCCCACGGGCGGGCGGATCCTGCTCGACGACGTCGACCTGCGCGAGCTGTCCTCCGACACCCTGCGCTCGGGGGTGGTGATGGTGACCCAGGAGAACTACCTCTTCTCCGGCACGATCGCCGACAACATCCGCTTCGGCCGGCCCGGTGCGAGTCTCGACGACGTGGTCGCGGCGACGACCGCCCTGGGCGCGCACGACTTCATCGCCGCGATGCCCGAGGGCTACGACACCGATGTCGCCAACCAGGGCGGGCGGCTCAGCGCCGGGCAGCGGCAGCTGGTCGCCTTCGCCCGGGCGTTCCTCGCCGACCCGGCGGTGCTGATCCTCGACGAGGCGACCTCCTCGCTCGACGTGCCCTCCGAGCGGTTGGTGCAGCGCGCGCTGCGCACGGTGCTCGCCGGACGCACGGCCGTGATCATCGCGCACCGTCTCTCGACCGTCGAGATCGCCGACCGCGTGCTGGTGATGGAGCACGGTCGGATCGTCGAGGACGGCTCGCCCGCCGACCTGATCGCCGGGGGAGACGGCCGCTTCTCCGACCTGCACCAGGCCTGGGTCGACTCGCTCGCCTGAGCGCCGCCGGCCTCTAGGCTCGGGCCATGAGCGAACAGCGCGGTGCCGGGGTCGTCGAGACAGCCCGCCGGATCACCTCCGGCGAGGTCACGGCGCGGCAGGTGCTGGAGGAGTCGCTGGCCCGGATCGCGCGTCACGACGGACGGCTCAATGCCTTCTCCGTCGTCCTCGCCGACGCGGCGCGGGCGGAGGCCGACGCGCGCGATGCGGCCCTCGCGGCAGGCGGGACGCCCGGGCCGCTGAACGGGGTGCCGCTGGCCATCAAGGAGGAGCTGGACGTCGCCGGTGCGGTGACGACCTTCGGCGGCGACGCGAACGTGACGCCCGCTGCGGCCGACGCCGAGCTGGTGCGACGGCTGCGCGAGGCCGGCGCCGTGATCGTCGGCAAGACCACGATGCCGGAGTTCGGCGCCTACCCCTACACCGAGTCGGTCTCCCGCGGGATCACCCGCAACCCGTGGGACCTCACCCGCACGCCCGGCGGGTCCAGCGGCGGCACCGCCGTCGCGACGGCGACCGGCATGGTGGCCGCGGCGATCGGCGGCGACGGGGGAGGATCGATCCGGATCCCGAGCGCCTGCTGCGGACTCTTCGGTCTCAAGCCGCAGCGTGGCCGGGTCACGAGCGCCCCGCACCCGCACCTGTGGTGGGGGCTCGGCACGACCGGTCCGCTGACCCGCTCGGTCCGGGACAGCGCGGTGATCTACGACGTCATCCGCGGCAGCCTGGACTCGGACCTCTACCGGGCCGGCGAGACGGGCTCGTTCGTCGAGGCCGCCGGTCGTGACCCCGGGCGGCTCCGGATCGGCTGGTCGGTCAAGCCTGTCGGCGTCGGCGTGCGACCGGACCCGCTGCACGTGCGCGCCGTCGAGGAGACCGCGCGGCTGCTCGGCGACCTCGGTCACGACGTCGTCGCGGTCGACCCGCGCTACCCCGACCCGACCGCGGCGTTCGTGCCGCAGTTCTTCGCCGGCATCCGCACCGAGGCCGACGGGGTCGAGCACTACGACCGGCTGGAGCGCCGCACTCGCGAGACCTGCCGCCTCGGCTCCTGGGTGACGCCGCGGGTGCGCGACTGGGCGCTGGCGCAGGGCGACAAGGTCAGCGCCCGGGCCAACCGGGTCTTCGACGACGTCGACGTGCTGCTGACCCCGGCGATCGCCCACCGCCCGCCTCGGGTGGGCATCCTCGACGGTCGCGGCACGGTGGCCTCGTCGCTGCGCTCGATGCCCGCCATCGCCTACGCCGCCCTGTGGAACGTCGCCGGCAACCCCGCCGCCGTGGTGCCGTGCGGGATCGCCGAGGACGGGCTGCCGCTCGCCGTGCAGCTCGTCGGTCGCACCGACGACGAGGCCACCCTGCTCAGCCTGTCGGCGCAGCTGGAGCAGGCTCGTCCGTGGCCGGCGCTCGCGCCGCTACCGCCGGCGTAGCCGCACGACCCGCGACATCGGCGGCAGCGGCAGGTCGAACCCGCCGCGCACCCCGATCTCGACGTGGCGACGCTCGCACCCGGCTCCGGGGGAGAGCAGGGCGCTCGAGGTCAGCATGCGCGAGGAGCTCCCGACCGAGAGGCGGTGGCAGCCGGGGGCGACGGTCCACCCGTCGGCGCCCCAGCTGGCGAAGCTGCGCGCGTTGAGCGGGAACAAGACGCGCACCCGGCCGCCCGCCGGGATCGAGGCGGAGGCGTAGCCCACCAGCTGGCGCACCGGCTGGGGCAGGTCGGCGCTGCCGGGCTTGGCGAGGTAGAGCTGCGGCACCGCCACCCCGGCCCGGTCCCCGGTGTTGGTGACGGTCATGGTCGCGACCGCGACCTGATTCGGCCCGGTGGCGGGGCGCAGCCGCAGCGGTCCGTAGGAGAAGGAGGTGTACGACAGCCCGGCGCCGAACTCGTAGGCCGGGTCGAAGCCGTGGGCGTCGTACCACTTGTAGCCGACGTCGAGCTGCTCGCCGTAGGTCACCTCCTCGAGGATGCCGGGATACCACGAGCGCTGGCCGTACGTCGGCACCTGGGACGCCGACGCCGGGAAGGTCGCCGGGAGCCGGCCACCGGGGTCGGTGTCGCCGAAGAGCACCCGGGCGATCGCCCGTCCGCCCTGCTGACCGGGATACCACGCCTCGATCAGCGCTGCGACCTCCGAGCGCCACGGGGTGAGCACCGGCCCGCCCGTCTGCAGGACGACGACCGTGTCGGGCTGGGCGGCGGCAACGGCGGAGATGAGGCCGTTCTGGTCGAGGCCGTTGAGCGGGCAGGACTGCTGCAGGCAGCTCGAGCCGATCGAGAGCAGCGTCGCGTTGGAGTTCTCGATGTCGGTGCTGCAGTTGAGCCCGATGCAGCTCTTGTCCTGGCCCTCGGTCTGCACGTCGCCGGTGACCACGACCGCGACGTCCGCCGCGCTCGCCGCCGCCGTCGCCGCCGTGCGGTCGAGCCCGTCGGTGTAGGTCACCTCCACGCCCGGCCCGGCCCGGTCGGTGATCGCGCGCAGCGCGGAGACGTAGGAGCGCGGCGAGACGCCGCCGGAGCCGCCGCCGGTGACGAAGCGGTCGGCGTACGGCCCGATGACGGCGATCCTGCGCACGCGCGGATCCAGCGGGAGGACACCGGAGTTCTTGAGCAGGGTGATCGCCCGCTCCTCGATGTCCTGGGCGGTCCGCGCGTGCCGGCGGACCGGGATCGCCTCCTCGTCCTCGGCGTACGCCGCCCGGTCGAAGACCCCGAACGCGAAGAGCGTGCGCAGGATGTTGCGCACATGCTCGTCGAGGGTCTCGCGCTCGACCATGCCGGTCGCGAGCGCCAGCTGGATGAGCGCGGGGGTGTAGGAGAAGTCGAGCTGTCCCTGGGCGGGCACGAAGTCGAGTCCGTTGTTCATGTTGCCGGCCGTGTCCTTCGACGCCGCGTAGTCGGAGAGCACGAAGCCCTGGAAGCCCCACTCCCGCCGTAGGACCTGCACGAGCGTGAACGGGTTCTCGCAGTTGTAGGAGCCCAGCACGCGGTTGTAGGCGCACATCACGGTGCCGACCCGGCCCTGCTTGACCGCCGCCTCGAACTGCGGCATGTAGACCTCGCGCAGGGTGCGCCGCTCGACGTTGACGTTGACCGCGAGCCGACTGCCGTCCACGGCGAAGAACGGCGGCAGGCCGACCAGTCCCTCCTGGTTGTTGGCCAGGTAGTGCTTGATGTTGGCGATGATCCCGGTGCTCTGCGCGCCCCGGATCCACTCCACGCCGGTGCGCGCGACCAGGAACGTCTCCTCGCCGAAGCCCTCGTAGCTGCGCCCGCCCTGCGGGGTGCGCAGGATGTTGACGGCCGGCGCGTAGACCACGTCGTTGCCCTTGTGCTTGGCCTCTTCGGCGACGGTCGCGCCGTAGCGCCGGGCCAGGGCCG
>WLIH01000209.1 GCA_009702305.1 Actinomycetota bacterium
CGGCGTCGTAGTCGCCCTGGCGGAAGCGGGCGTACTCCCCCGGGTCGCGGCCGGCGTACTCCGCGTGGGTGATGCCCTCGAGGTCGCCGAAGCCGAACTCGCGCAGCCGGGCGTCGTACGTCGGCGCCAAACCGGTGGCGGCGGCCACCGCCGCCGCCGTGTCACGCGCGCGGGACAGGTCCGACGACCACAGCACGACCGGTGCGAGGGCGGCCACGTGCGGCGCCACGGCGATGGCCTGAGCGCGGCCGGTGTCGTCGAGGTCGGCGTCGAACTGGCCCTGGATCCGCTGGGTGCGGTTGTAGGCGGTCTGGCCGTGGCGCAGCAGCACCAGGCGGCGGATCACCGCTCGTGGGAGACGACGTCCGCGGGCAACTTGATGGTCGGGCAGTCGCGCCACAGCCGCTCGAGGGCGTAGAACTGGCGCTCCTCCTCGTGCTGCACGTGCACGACGATCTCGCCGTAGTCGATGAGCACCCAGCGACCGTCGCGCTCGCCCTCGCGCCGGATCGGCTTGGCACCGATCTCGCGCAGCTTGTCCTCGACCTCGTCGACGATCGCCTTGACCTGACGGTCGTTGGTGGCCGAGGCGAGCACGAAGGCGTCGGTGATGGCCAGCGCCTCGCTCACGTCGAAGGCCAAGATGTTGGTGGCGAGCTTGTCGCTGGCCGCGCGGGCGGCGGCGACGACGAGCTCGAGGGCGTGGTCGGTGGCAGTCATGCTTCTCCGGAGATCTGGGGATAGAGGTCGTGCTTGGCGAGGTACTGGACCACCCCGTCGGGGACGAGGTACCACACCGGTTCGCCGCGCTGCTTGCGCTTGCGGCAGTCCGTGGAGGAGATCGCGAGCGCAGGTATCTCCACCATGGTGACGCGATCCGACGGGATCGCCTGCAACGTCGCGGCCTCCATCTCGTAGCCGGGTCGCGTGCAGCCGACGAACTGGGCGAGTCCGAAGAGCTCCTCGACATCGCGCCAGGTGAAGATGTCGGCCAGTGCGTCGGCCCCGGTGATGAAGTAGAGGTCGGCGTCCGGCATCGCTGCGCTCAGGTCGCGCAGCGTGTCGATGGTGTACGTCGGGCCGTCGCGGTCGATGTCGACGCGACTGACGTTGAAGCGCGGGTTGGCGGCCGTGGCGATCACGGTCATCAGGTAGCGGTCCTCGGCCGGCGAGACCGGCCGGTCCGACTTCTGCCACGGGTCGCCGGTGGGCACGAAGACGACCTCGTCGAGGTCGAACCACGACTGCACCTCGGAGGCCGCCACGAGGTGGCCGTGGTGGATCGGGTCGAAGGTGCCGCCCATGACGCCGACCCGGCGGCGCCCGGTCGCCGAGACCGTCACAGTGACCGGCGCACGGTCAGCTGTGCTCGCGGCCGTTGCCGAAGCCGATCAGCGCGAAGAGCAGGAAGAGGAGGATGCCGAGCGCGAGCCCGCCGATGCCGTAGGAGATCGCGGGGTCGACGTGGTGCTCCTCCTCGGCGGCGAGGACGACCAGGCTCACGAGGTGCGGGACAGTCATGGCCGACACCCTACCGGGGAGCGACGCGGCTCAGCGCACGTGCCCGTCGCCCGTGACGACGTACTTGGTGGAGGTCATCTCGGGCAGCCCCATCGGCCCGCGGGCGTGCAGCTTCTGGGTGCTGATGCCGATCTCGGCACCGAAGCCGAACTCGCCGCCGTCGGTGAAGCGGGTGCTCGCGTTGACCAGCACCGCCGCCGAGTCGACGGCGGCGGTGAAGCGCCGGGCGGCTCGCTGGTCGGAGGTCACGATCGCCTCGGTGTGCTGGCTCGACCAGCGCCGGATGTGGGCGATGGCGTCGTCGAGGGAGTCGACGACCGCGGCGGCCAGGTCGAGGGAGAGGTACTCCGTGGCCCAGTCGTCGTCCGTGGCGGGCAGCACGCCGTCGTACGCCGCGAAGGTCGCGTCGCCGTGCAGAGTCACGCCCGCGTCGTGCAGGGCGGCGACCACCCGGGGCACGAACAGGTCGGCGACGCCGGCGTGCACCAGCAGCGACTCGGCGGAGTTGCACACGCTGGTGCGGTGGGTCTTGGAGTTGAGGACGATCGCGAGCGCCATGTCGAGGTCGGCCGCCGCGTCGACGTAGACGTGGCAGTTGCCCACGCCGGTCTCGAGCACCGGCACCGTCGACTCCTCCACGACCGTGCGGATCCGCCCGGCTCCTCCGCGCGGGATGAGCACGTCGACGTGGCCACGGGCCCGCATCAGCGCCTTCACCGAGTCGTGGGAGTCGGCAGGCACGCGCTGCACGACCTCCGGGTCGAGCCCCGCCGCGGCGATCGCGTCGCGCAGCACTCCGACCAGGGCGGTGTTGCTCGAGGCCGCGCTCGAGCTGCCGCGCAGCAGCACGGCGTTGCCCGACTTCAGGCAGATGCCGGCGGCGTCGACGGTCACGTTGGGCCGGGCCTCGTAGATCATCCCGACCACACCGAAGGGCACGCGCACCTGGCGCAGCTCGAGGCCGTTGGCCAGGGTGCTGCCGCGCACCACCTCGCCGACCGGATCGGCGAGACCGGCCACGTCGCGCAGGCCCTGGGCCATCGACTCGACGCGATCAGGGGTGAGCCGGAGCCGGTCGACGATGTGGGGAGGCGTGCCGGCGGCCTCGGCCCGGTCGACGTCCTCGGCGTTGGCCGCGAGCACCTCGTCGCGGCGCTCGATGAGGGCGGCAGCCATGGCCAGCAGGGCTGCGTCCTTCTGGGCGCGGGTGGCCAGGGCCAGGTCGTGGCTGGCGGCGCGCGCCCGACCGGCCAGGGTGACGACGTCCTGCGAGGTGCTCATGGCCACCGATCGTAGTGAGGTCGAGCGGGGCAACTGATCCGTCTCGACACGCGTCCTAGGCTGACCAGCCTCAGCACCGTCACCCGAAAGGCCCACCGTGTCCCGTCGCACCGGACGAGCCCTGGCGCTCGCCGCCAGCCTCGCCCTCACCACCGCCGCCCTGAGCGCCGTCACCACCGGCCCCGGATCCGCCGCCGAGCAGAAGTCCGAGGTCGCGGCGCCGATCACCCTGTGGGCGCCCGCCACCGTGACGGCCACGGCCTACCGGGGCCGCGCCTACACCGACCTCGGGCTGCGGATCATCGCGCAGGACGAGCCCTTCGAGCTGTGGTCGACCCGGTCGTCCTACGACGATCCGATCACCACCGTGTGGCGCTCCTCCACCGGCGACGTGACGCTGCCCTCGGGGCTGATGAGCGACTTCAACGGCATGAGGAAGTTCCTCGAGATCAGCCTGGTGCCGCAGGGCAAGGGCACCGCCGCCACGATCGTGCGCAAGGGCTGCCTGGGCAACTACTCCGAGCGGGTCAGCCCGGACGCGCCGGCCACGTCGCCGTACCCGCGCTCGTGCTACTACAACCCGTACTCCCTCGGCTCGGTCCAGGGCATCCAGGCCGGCTGGGCGACGCCCGCGATGGCCGGCTACCGGCCCTTCAAGGTCACTCCCGGCGCCTACACCGTGACCGCCAAGATCGCCGACGCGTACGCCGCGGCCTTCAACATGGCGCCGACGGACGCCACCCGGACCTTCACGCTCAACGTCGTCAAGGAGCCGTCGTACCCCGGCGAGCCCGTCGGACGCGGCACGTCGACCGCGCCTGCGAGCGACCCCGCCCACGACGAGCCGGCCGCACCGTCGGCCGGCGAGGTCCCGAGCACCACCCCCGACCTGCGCTCGCTGCCCGCCTGGGGCATCCAGGTCGGCCGCAGCGGCGACTACCTGCAGTTCTCCGCGACGGTGTGGAACGCCGGCACGAGCCCGCTGGTCGTCGACGGCTTCCGTCGCGACGGCGAGGACGAGATGGACGCCTACCAGTACTTCTTCGACGCCGACGGCAACCAGACCGGCTACCAGTCGGTCGGCAGCTTCCACTGGGACCCGAAGCCGACCCACCTGCACTGGCACTTCGAGGACTTCGCGACGTACACGCTGCTCAACGCCGACAAGACCGAGGTCGTCAAGTCCCGCAAGGAGGCCTTCTGCCTGGCCAACACCGACGCCGTCGACCAGACCGTGCCGAACGCCGTGTGGAACGTCGACAACTCCGACCTGACGACCGCCTGCGGCGACTACTCGTCGCTCTCGATCCGCGAGGTGCTCGCCTCCGGGTGGGGCGACACCTACGCGCAGTTCCGCGCCGGTCAGTCGTTCAACCTCAAGGGCCTGCCCAACGGCACCTACTACATCGAGGTGAAGGCGAACCCGCAGGACCGGCTGGTCGAGACCTCCAAGGACAACAACGTGGCGCTGCGCGAGATCGTGCTGGGCGGCAAGCCGGGCGCCCGCACCGTCACGGTGCCGCAGGTCGGCCTGGTCGTCGAGCCGCAGGTCCGCGGCGGCGGCAGCGTCGGCATCCCGGCCGGGCCGGTCAGCTGCAATGGCACCGAGCCGGGCCGACAAGCCGGCCCGGCTCGGTGAGCCGGGGCGCGATGTCGGCCCGGCTCGGCGTGTGGATCAGCCCTTGCGCGGGTTGCTCTCCTCGGTGGCGGCGGGCAGCACCGAGTGCAGGTCGCCCACGACGCCGAAGTCGACCAGCTCGAAGATCGGGGCCTCTTCGTCCTTGTTGACGGCCACGATGGTCTTCGACGTCTGCATACCGGCGCGGTGCTGAATGGCACCGGAGATGCCGTTGGCGACGTAGAGCTGCGGCGAGACGACCTTGCCGGTCTGGCCGACCTGGAAGCTGTGCGGCTTCCAGCCGGAGTCGACGGCGGCGCGCGAGGCACCCACGGCCGCGCCGAGCGCGTCCGCGAGACCCTCGATCGGGTCGAAGTTGCCACCGGTGCCGCGGCCGCCGGAGACGACGATGGCGGCCTCGGTGAGCTCGGGACGGCCGGTCGCCTGGCGCGGCTGCGAGGCCACGATCTGGGCGCCCTTGGCGGCGTCGGAGATGGTCGCGGCGAACTGCTCGACCGCACCGGCGCCGGCGCTCTCCTCGGGGGTGGCCGAGTTGGGCTTGACCGTGATGATCGGGGTGCCCTGGGTGACCTTGGCGGTCACGGTGTAGTTGCCCGCGAACACGCTCTGCGTGGTCACCGGGCCCTCCTGCACGTCGGTGGCGTCGGTGATCAGGCCGGAGCCGATCTTGATCGCGAGGCGTCCCGCGATCTCCTTGCCCTCGTAGCCCGAGACGATGAGCACGGCGGCCGGCGTGGTCTTCTCGACCAGCTGCTGCAGCGCCTCGGCCTTGGGCGCGACGAGGTAGCCCTTGATCTGCGCGTCGTCGACGACGTAGATCTTCTCGGCGCCGAAGGCCTTCAGCTTCTCGGCGGCGGTAGTGGCCTGGTCGGCCCCACCGATGAACACCGCGGACGGCTCGCCCAGGCGCTTGGCGATGGCGAGCAGCTCGAGGGTCGGCTTGCGGACGGCTCCGTCGACGTGGTCGACGAGCACCAGAACTTCAGACATCAGCAGACTGCTTTCCGGGTCTCAGATGAACTTCTTGGAGGCGAGGAAGCCGGTCAGCGCGGTCGCGCCCGAGCCGTCCTCGTCCTTGACGATCTCGCCGGCGGTGCGCGGCGGGCGGGCCGAGGTGTCCTCGACGGTGGTCCACGCCACCGAGAGGCCGACGTCGCCGGCGTCGACACCGATGTCGCTGAGCGACCAGGTCTCGAG